>NZ_JAMYQZ010000009.1:0-106183 GCF_040321145.1 Mesorhizobium sp. M0514 | reverse complement strand
GTAGGCAGTAGGCAGTAGGCAGTAGGCAGTAGGGCGACCTATTCGGGTGCGAGTTTGAGAATAAGTTGGCGAAGCATTTTTCCGATGGCCTCGGCTGCCAGAAGCAGGTGCTCAGCTTGCCCATGCGTGGCAACGCCAATGCGTTGAGCGATTTGGAGGTGTGTCTCGAACTCCTTAAGCGAGCCTTGGGCTATCCTGAGAAATTGCTGATAGGAGCCTCGGTTGTCTCGGCCATAGCCTTCCGCGATGTTTGCAGGGATAGAGGTTGCTGAACGGCGGATTTGGCTGGTCAGCCCATATATTCCTCTTTGGGCCATGTCTTGGTCAATGAGTAGGTGCTGACAGCCAGATCCATCGCCTGCTGCCATACGATAAGATCCTTGTACGAGTTGATCTTGCCGGTCATCTTTGCCTACTGCCTACTGCCTACTGCCTACTGCCTACTGCCGTCCGATCAACGCCCGCGCGATGATGACGCGCATGATCTCGTTGGTGCCTTCGAGGATTTGGTGGACGCGCAGGTCGCGCACCAGTTTTTCGATACCGTAATCATGAAGATAGCCGTAACCGCCATGCAGCTGCAGCGCCTCGTTGGCGACGTTGAAGCCGATGTCGGTGACGAAGCGCTTGGCCATGGCCGACCATTTGCCGGCGTCCGGCGCCTTGCGGTCTAGCTTCGAGGCGGCAGCATAGAGGAAAATGCGTGCCGCCTGCAGTTCGGTTTCCATGTCGGCCAGCCGGAACTGCAGCGCCTGGAACTGGTTGATCTTCGAGCCGAAGGCTTTGCGTTCGCCCGTATAGGCCAAAGCCTTGTCAAGCGCCGATTGCGCGCCGCCGAGCGAGCATGCCGCAATGTTGAGGCGGCCGCCGTCAAGGCCGGCCATGGCGATGCCGAAACCTGCGCCTTCCCCCGACAGCAGGTTTGCAGCCGGCACCTTGCAGTCCTCGAAGATCACTTGGCGGGTCGACTGCATGTGCCAGCCCATCTTGTGCTCGTTGGCGCCGAAGGAGAGGCCGGGCGCATCCTTCGGCACGACGAAGGTGGAAATGCCCTTCGGCCCGTCGGCGCCGGTGCGCGCCATGACGACATAGAGGTCGCTGTCGCCGGCCCCGGAGATGAACTGCTTGGCGCCGTTAAGCACATAGTCGTTGCCGTTCTTCACCGCGCGCGTCTTCAGCGCCGCGGCATCCGAGCCTGAACCCGGCTCGGTCAGGCAGTAGCTCGCCAGCCATTCCATCGAGGTCAGCTTCGGCAGGAAGCGTTGGCGCTGCTCGTCGTCGCCGAAGCGGTCGATCATCGACGCCGCCATATTGTGGATCGAGATGAAGGAGGAAAACGCCGGATCGGCGTGCGACAGTGCCTCGAAGATCAGCACGGCGTCGAGCCGGCCGAGCGCCGAGCCGCCGACATCATCCCTGACATAGATGCCGCCAAGGCCAAGCGGGCCGGTCTCGCGGATTACATCGGCGGGAAAGTGTCTTGCCCGGTCCCATTCGAGCGCATTGGGCGCAACGCGATCGGCGGCGAAGGCCTGTGCCATCTCCTGGATGGCGCGCTGTTCCTCGTTGAGCTCGAACTGACTGGTGCTCGCATCGACCGCGGCGTCCATGGCGTGCTCCCTGTGGTTCCCCAGCTGGGGTTGGCTTGCTGGCCTGTTGTTTTTGGCTTTGCGCGCCGCTCAATCTAGACCAATGATGCCGCCGCGCAACCCGGCTCGCCGCGCAGCCGCTGTGCATGGGATCAACGGAGCATTGCGTGCCGACATATTTCGACCAATTGCTCGACCGCTTCCATGCCTATCTCCGGGGCGTGGACAACGCGCTGGTGCGGGACGCCGTGACCCGGATCGGCTGGAATATGACGGCGCGCGTGCTCGAAGCGCATCCGCTGCCTTGCCTTGGTCTGCTCGACCGCATTGTCGAACTGGCGCCGCCGGACCCGCAGCCTCTGGCGCAACTGCTGGCGGAGCGTCGTGACGATCTGTGCTGGGGGCAGACCTACAACGCGAGCGATTTTGGTGAAGCGTTCTTGCAGAAATACGGCTGGCTGGAGGTGTTTGGCACGCGCGGCCATTTCGCCAATGAAGAGGTCGCGGCCGGATTGCTGATCCTGGGGCCCGGCATCACCTATCCCGACCATCATCACATTGCCGAGGAGATCTACATTCCGCTGACCGGCGGCACCGAGTGGCGCATGGGCGAAGGCGGCTTTCACACCCGCCAGGCGGGCGAAATTATCCATCACGCCTCCAATGTCAGCCATGCCATGCGCACCGGCAGCGAAGCGTTGCTGGCGCTCTACATCTGGCGCGGCGGGCCGCTGGCGCAGAAATCGACCGTTTCCGGCGCGCAGGGCAGGGGCTGAGCATGGCCAAGGCGATCATGCTGCAAGGCACGGGTTCGGATGTCGGCAAGACGGTGCTGGTGGCGGGGCTCTGCCGCGCGGCCAGGAATCGCGGGCTGAAAGTCAGGCCGTTCAAGCCGCAGAACATGTCGAACAATGCCGCCGTCGCCGACATTCCGGGCGACGACCGCCCCGGCGGCGGCGAGATTGGCCGTGGGCAATGGCTGCAAGCGCTGGCGTGTGGTGTTCAGCCGACCGTGCATATGAATCCGGTGCTGCTCAAACCCCAGAGCGACATCGGTTCGCAGGTGATCGTGCAGGGCAAGGTGTTCGGCGAGGCGCGAGCGCGCGACTACCAGACAATGAAAGCGGGGCTGATGGACGCCGTGCTGGAGTCCTGGACGAAGGTCGGTGAGGGCGCCGATCTGGTCATCGTCGAAGGCGCCGGATCGCCGGCCGAAATCAACCTGCGCAGCCGCGACATCGCCAATATGGGCTTTGCCACACGCGCCGACGTGCCGGTGATTCTGGTCGGCGACATCGACCGCGGTGGCGTCATCGCTTCGGTCGCCGGCACGCATCTGATCCTGCCGGAGGAAGACAGGCGCATGATCGTCGGCTACCTCATCAATAAGTTCCGCGGCGATGTCTCGCTGTTCGACGACGGCATCCGGTCGATCGAAAGCTTCACCGGCTGGCGCTGCTTTGGCGTCGTGCCGTGGCTGAAGGCGGCGGCGCGATTGCCGTCCGAGGATTCGGTCGTGCTCGAACGCCTGACGTCGGGCGAGAAGCGGGCGTTGAAGGTCGCCGTGCCGATGCTGTCGCGCATCGCCAATTTCGACGATCTCGATCCGCTCAAGGCCGAACCGCAGGTCGAAGTGGTGTTCGTGCCGCCGGGGCAGCGCTTGCCGGAGAATGCCGGCCTGGTGGTCATTCCCGGTTCCAAATCGACGATCGGCGATCTCATGAAGTTCCGCGAGAATGGCTGGGATCGCGATCTCCTCGCGCACCGCAAACGCGGCGGCCATGTCGTCGGTATCTGCGGCGGTTTCCAGATGCTCGGCCGCCTGGTGCGCGATCCCGATGGCATCGAGGGCAGTGTCACCGAGGCCGAGGGACTCGGCCTGCTCGACATCGAGACGGTAATGGAACCGGAAAAGACGGTGCGCAATGTCAGCGCCCGCTCAGTGCCGTTCGGCCTGGCGCTCGAGGGCTACGAAATTCATCTCGGCCGCACCACCGGGCCGGACATGGCGCGGCCGTCGGCTGTGATCAACGGCATCGACGACGGTGCGATTTCCGCCGACGGCAAGGTTTTTGGCACCTATCTGCACGGCCTGTTTTCCGCCGACGCTTTCCGGGCGAGATTCCTGGAAAGCCTCGGCGTGAAAGGCGGCGGCATCGACTATCGCGCGGACGTGGAAAAAGCGCTGGACGAGATCGCCACCGAGCTGGAGCGCCATCTTGAGTGCGATGCGATTTTTGGGTTAGCAAGGTAGGGCCGCCCATCGTTTCGTCATCCTCGGGTCTGCGCTTCCGCTTCGCCCGTTGATGACGAAGTTCGGGCGCTTCGCCGACCTCGACGCGGGCTTGCGGCCAAGGCCGATGGCGAGGGGTTCTGCGAAGCTGATCACCAGCGGGACGGTGAGCGAGGCGTATTCGACATTGCGAAAATGGCCGGGCGCCGTTTCGCGATAGCCACAAATGTCGGTGACCGCATTCTGCAGCAGCAGGCCCGGCGCGCGCCGCACCATCTCGAACCGGTCGGCTACCGGGCGGTGCTGTTGATCGTGGCGCTCCGTCTCGCCGGACATGGTCATCCTCCGCGCGGAAGAGCCTAACGGACCATGCATCCAAAGCAAAAGCGCCCGGCTTTTGACCGGGCGCTTCGAATTGCAGAGGTCGCGGGTGCCTAGGCGCCGCGCATCAGGCAGGCGGCGGCAAGCACGATGTATGCGATGAGGACAATCCACACCGCAGCCAGAGGAATGAACGCAAGAACGCCAAGCGCGGCGAGCACGCCGATGATGGCGATGACAAGGGATATGATGAAAACAAGCTGAGTGGGTGCACTAAGATTCATGTGTGGTCCCTCCAACATGATTCGTACAACGGCATCCTATCAGGCGTGCGGCTCATACACCAACTAGCTGGCGCAATGGGTTCGCCGGATCGGCCAGCAGCTTCACCGCCAGCGCGAGGCAGATGATCACCAGCAGCGGCTTGATCAGCCTTGCGCCGCTGCGGATGGCAAGGCTGGCGCCGAGCCGGGCGCCGAGGAACTGGGCGATGCCCATCATCAGCCCGATCTTCCAGTAGACGACGCCGGCGATAGCAAAGACGATGAAGCCGCCAATGTTGGAGGCGAAATTGAGCAGCTTGGTGTGTGCCGTGGCCTTGAGCACGCCGAAGCCGGCGAGGCTGACGAAGGCCAACATGTAGAAGGAGCCGGCTCCCGGCCCGAACAGCCCGTCATAGAAGCCGACCAAAGGGGCGATGATCAGCCCGAACAGGAAGGGCGACAGGCGCTCGGCGCGGTCGACATCGTTCATGTTGGGTTTCACGGCGAAGTAGATCGCGATGGCGATCAAAAGTAGCGGCAGCAGCGCCCGCAGGAGATCACCTGGCACGAATGCCGCCAGCAAGGCGCCGACGGCACTGCCGGTAAGGGCCAGAAGCGCCGATGGCAGCTGTCGACGCAGATCGACATGGCCATTCCTGGCATAGTGGATGGTCGCCGAAGCGGTGCCGAAAATGCCCTGCAGCTTGTTGGTTCCAAGTGCTGCGACCGGCGGGAATCCGGCAAGCAGCAGGGCCGGGATGGTGATCAGCCCGCCGCCGCCGGCTATCGAATCGACAAAGCCGGCTGCAAAGGCGGCGAAGGCAAGCATGATGACGGTGTGGGTAGCGAGGTCGAGCATCGGGATTTCTGAACATTCCGGCGGGAAAGGTGATGCCGCGCCTTCTCATGGCCATCCGGTTTGCGCAAGGCCGATTCCGCGCTACGTCCATCCAAGCGCGTTGCGCTTGGATTTCCTGTGGTGCATGTCATTATCTCAGTACCGCTGCGCAGTTTTGGGTCATGTGCGCTGGGCGGGCTCGGGAAAGGGACACTGTTGGCGATGGCATTGCTCGACCAGATACGCTCGATCTTCGATGGTGACCCCGGCGTGCGCAAGGTTGCCGACGACCCCGTGCTGTCGGCGGAACTCTTGATGCTGTTTCGCATGATCCTGGCCGACGGCTCGGTTTCGGAGAGCGAAATGGTCGCCTTCCGGCGCATCTGCAAGGACGCCTTCGGCATCCCGGAAACCAGCATCGACGCGGTCATCGAATATCTCAATGATTTCGGCTACGAGACCAACGGTTCGCAAGCCATGGCGCTGTTCCGCGATCTCGATGTCGAACGGCGCAAGTTGCTGGCGCTCCACATGGCGGAGATCGCCAAAGCCGATTCCAAACTGGCCGAGAGCGAGGTGCGGCTGTTGCGCCGCACGCTCGATTTGCTCGACATCAGCCCGGTCGATGTGGTGAAGCCGGAGGAGTGAGGCAGACCAGGGGCAACGGCCGCCCAGCCGGGTCCCCGCTGCTTCGCAGCGTCCCAGCGTTCGTGACCTTTCATCGTGCCACTGGCACGATGAATTCGCTCCGCGAACCGGTCGCTCAGCCCTGTTCCTGCATACGGTGAGCGATCGCCCGATGCAGATCGGGCGCAGCCGCGACCAGCGCCCTGGCCGCCTCCGACTGCGGATGATCGAGCACGTCGCCGGTCTTGCCGCGCTCGACGATCCTGCCGTCATGCATGACCAGCACCTCATCGGTGATGGCGCGGGCGACGGTCAAATCGTGAGTGATGAAGAGATAGCCAATGCCGAGCTTCTGGTTGAGCTCTGCGAACAGATCGAGGATCTGGGCGCGGATCGACACGTCGAGCGCCGAGACCGGCTCGTCGGCGACGACCAGCTTCGGCCTTGTGATGATGGCGCGGGCGATCGACAGGCGCTGGCGCTGGCCGCCGGAAAACTCATGCGGATATTTGTCCATGTCGCTGACGCCGAGGCCGACCTCGTGCAGCGCATGCGCCACCATCTCGCGCCGCTCGGCCGGTGTCGGCTTCTTTTCCAGTACATGCAGCGGCTCGGCGACCAGTTTCTCGACCTTCTGGCGCGGGTCGAAAGAGCCGTAGGGATCCTGGAACACCACCTGCATGTCGCGCCGCGCGGCTTTGAGCTCCGCCTCGCTTTTGCCGGTGATGGTCTCGCCGCGAAAGCGGATCGTTCCCGATGTCGATTTGTCGAGCGCCAGGATCATGCGGGCAAGCGTTGACTTGCCGCAGCCGGAGCGGCCGACCAGCGCCACCGATTGGCCCGGCGCCAGCGACAAGGACACGTCGTCGACGGCGCGGATTGGAGCCGCTGACTTGAACAGGGAGGTGCGCCGGCCCGGATAGTCCCGTGTCACGCCTTCGACCTCAAGCAGCGGTTTGCCCTGGCCGGTGGCGTGAACCTTGGCGCGCGCGGGCACGTGCATGGAGGCCAGCGCCAGCTGGCGCGTGTAGGGATGCAGCTGTTCCGATAGCGTGCGTGCGGTGTCGCCGGCTTCCATCACCTCGCCATGACGCAGGATGGTGATGCGGTCGGCCATTTCGGTGACGACGGCGAGATCGTGCGAGATCAGAAGCAGGCCCATGCGGTTTTCGCTGACAAGGCCGCGCAAGAGGTCGAGGATCTGCGCCTGCAGCACCACGTCGAGCGCCGTGGTCGGCTCGTCGGCGATGAGCAGCTTGGGTTTCAATGCGCAGGCAATGGCGATGACGACGCGCTGGCGCTGGCCGCCCGACAGTTCGTGCGGATAGCGCGACAGCGGGAATTTGGCCTCGGGCAGGCCGACGCGGTCGAGCATTTTGCGCGCCCGGTCTTCGGCTTCCGCGCGGCTTGCCCTGGTGTGCCAGCGTATGCCTTCAGCGACCTGCTCGCCGATCGTCTTGACCGGGTTAAGCGCCGTCATAGGTTCCTGGAACACCATGCCGATGTCGTCGCCGCGCAGCGCGCACATCTGGTCCTCGGTTGCGGCCAGAATATCGATGCCGTCGAAGGTCACGCGGCCGGTGGCGCGCGCAGCATGCGGCAGAAGCTGCATGATGGTCAGCGCCGTCATCGATTTGCCCGAGCCGGATTCGCCGACCAGCCCCATCACCTCGCCGGGCGCGACGGAGAGGTCGACCCCTTTCAGGATCGGCGTGTCGCCGATGGCCAGCGACAGGTTCTCCATCTGCAGCAGGCTCATCGCTGCCGCCGCGATTTCGGGTCGAGTATGTCGGCGATGCCGTCGCCGAGCAGATTGAGCCCAAGCACCGTGACGACGATGGCCATGCCGGGGAAGATGGCCATCCAAGGCGCCACCACCATGCGCGTCTGAGCGTCGAACAGCATGCGGCCCCAGCTCGGCATTGGCGGCTGGGCGCCGAGGCCGACATAGGAGAGGCCGGCTTCGGCCAAAATGCCAAGCGCGAACTGGATGGTGCCTTGCACCAGAAGCAGCGTGGCGATGTTGGGCAGCACGTGCTCGGTTGTAATCTGCGCTTTGCTCTTGCCGGCGGCGCGGGCGGCGAGGATGAATTCGCGCGGCCAGATCGCCAGCGCGCCGGCGCGGGCGACGCGCGCAAACACCGGGATGTTGAAGATGCCGATGGCGATGATGGCGTTGATTGCGCCCGGTCCGAAGATGGCGGTGATCATGATCGCCGACAGCAGCGCCGGGAAGGCGAAGACGAGGTCGGTCAGCCGCATCAGCGCCTCGTCGACCAACCCGCCGCGCGCCGCGGCGAAGGCGCCGAGCGGCACGCCGACGCCCATGCCGATGCCGACCGCGACCAGCGCCACGGCAATCGAGTTGCGGGCGCCGACCATGATCATCGACAGGATGTCGCGGCCGAAATGATCGGTGCCGAACCAGTGCGCCGCAGAGGGCGCCAGCGTCTTGTCCGAGATCACCAGTTTGGTCACGTCGTAGGGCGTCCAGACGTAGGAGATGACCGCTATTGCAGCCACCAGCACCGTGATGGCGAAGCCGATGAGGAAGGAGCGGTTGCGGAAGGCCTTGGCCAGAATGCTGCCCAACGTCTCCTGCGGGATGTCGATGTGCAGCGTCATTGCCGGCCTCGAAGGCGCGGATCGACGATGGCGTAGGAGACGTCGACGACGAGGTTGACCGCAATGACGGCGACGACCAGCAGCATGACGATGCTTTCCACCACGATCAGGTCGCGCTGAGTGATCGCCTGGAACACCAGCCGTCCGAGGCCGGGGAGATAAAAGACGTTCTCGATGATGATGGTGCCGGCGAGCAGGAAGGCGAATTGCAGGCCCAGAATGGTCAGAACCGGGATCATCGCGTTGCGCAGCGCGTGCCGCCATAGCACGGCGCGGTAAGGCAGGCCCTTGGCGCGGGCGGTGCGGATATAGTCCTCGTTCAGCACCTCGAGCAGCGCGGAGCGGGCAACGCGAGCCAGGATCGCGGCCTGCGGCAGAGCGAGTGCTACGGCCGGCAGCAGCAGCGATTTCAGCGCCGGCCAGGCGCCGGCGCTCCAGCCGGGAAAGCCGCCGGCCGGCACCAGCCGCAGCCAGACGGCAAAGAGGTAGATCAGCATCAGCGCGAACCAGAAGTTCGGGATGGCGACGCCGAGCTGGGCGGCGCCCATGGCGATCGTATCGCCGGCCCGCCCGCGCCGGCTGGCGGAATAGAGCCCGACCGGGATGGCAATGATGGTCGACAGCGCCAGCGCGATCAGCGCCAGCGGCAGGGAAACCGCCATGCGCTCGCGGACAAGGTCGATGACCGGCACCGAATAAGTGTAGGAGCGGCCGAAATCGAGGCTGAGCAGGCCACCGACCCAGTGGAGGTAACGCAGGAGAAGCGGTGCGTTGAGGCCCATCTGGTTGCGCAGGAGTTCGACCTGCTCGGCGCTGGCGTTGAGGCCAAGCATCAGCCGCGCCGGATCGCCGGGCAGGATTTCTAGCACGGCGAAGACGACCATCGAGGCCAGGATCAAGGTTGCGATGGCGATGGCGAGGCGTTTGAGGAGGTAGGCGGTCATGGTGGAGGGGCGCCCGGTGCGGCTGCGCCTTGAAAGTCGAGTTCCCCCCCACCCCCCTCTGTCCTGCCGGACCCGGCCCTTCGCTGTCGCTTCGGGCGTTCGTTGTTCGGAAAGCCAAGCAGTTGGCTTTCCGTCCGCTGCGCGGACCACTCCTCACCCCCCGCAAGGGGGGAGATCAGCAGTTTCCGTGTCGTCGACCAGCGTTCAACGTTCGCGATAGGCGAAAGCGGAGATGAGAGCCCAATCTCCCCCCTTGCGGGGGAGATGCCCGGCAGGGCAGAGGGGGGTGTGAAGGAATGCACACTGTTGCCTGTCGGGCGCCGCCTCAATCCGTCCACTTCACCTTGGTCAGATCATTCGCCTGGATCGGCGCATTCTCCCACAGGCCCTGCAGCTTGGCGTCCCAGACGCCGACCTTCGGCAGTTCATAGAGGAAGCCGACCACGGCGTCGTCGGCCAGGATCTTCTGTGCTTCGCCGAGCAGCGTGTTGCGCTTGGCGTCGTCGGAGGTGAGGTTCAGCTCGGCGATGATCTTGTCGAAGGCGGGGTTGTCGTAGTTGAAGTAGTAGTCCTTGCGCGAGTAGATATCGATGTCGTTGGGCTCGGTGTGGGAGACGATGGTCAGGTCGTAATCCTTCTTGGTGAACACCTGGTCCAGCCACTGCGCCCATTCGACCGGAATGATTTCCAGGTCGATGCCGACATCGCGCAGCTGCGAAGCGATGATCTCGCCGCCAAGCCGCGCATAGGAAGGCGGCGGCAGTTTCAGCATCGCCTTGAAGCCGTTCTCCAGGCCGGCCTGCTTCAGCAGTTCCTTGGCCTTGTCGACATTGTGCGGATAGAGGCCGGTGAGGTCGACATAGGCCTTGCTGGCCGGCGACATGTGCGAGCCGATCGGCACGCCGAGGCCGGCCGAGGCGCCGTCGATGATCGCCTTGCGGTCGAGCGCGAAGGCAATTGCCTGCCGCACCTCGAGCTTGTCGAAAGGCGGCTTCTTGTTGTTGATCGCCAGAATGGTCTCGCCCTCGGTCGAGCCGATCACCACCTTGAAGCGCGGATCGTCCTTGACCTGCGCGACGCTGTCGGGATCGAAGAAAGGGAAAGCCTGGATGTCGCCGGAGAGCAGCGCCGGCACGGCGGCGGCGGCGTCGGGAACGATGCGGAACTCGGCCTTGTCGAGGAACACCGGGGCGCCCCAGTAAGTGTCCGATTTCACCAGCGTGATCGACGAGCCCTTGGCCCAGCTCTGGAATTTGAACGGGCCGGTGCCGATGGGCTTTTCCTTGTTGGTGTCGGCGCTCTCGGGCGCCACAATCACCGCGTCGCCCCAGCCCAGATTGTAGAGGAACGACCCCTGCGGGTTCTTCAGCGTCACCTTGACCGTCGTCGGATCGACGACTTCGACCGTATCGATGGAGGCGAACAGGGCTTTTTGCGCGTTGACCGAATTGTCGGCGCGGGCGCGGTCGAGCGAGAACTTCACGTCGCCGGCGTCGAAATCGCTGCCGTCATGGAATTTGACGCCGGTGTGCAGCTTGAAGGTGTAGACCTTGCCATCGTCGGAAATGGCCCAGCTCTCGGCAAGGTCGGGCAGCACTTCGCCATTCGGACCGATGCGGGTCAGGCCCTCGAAGACGTTGGCGTAGAGCACTTCGTCGATCGCCGCGGCAGCACCGGCGGTCGGATCGAGATGTGGCGGCTCGAGCGTAATGCCGATCACCAGATCGGTGCGTGCGGCAAATGCCTGACTGCCGGCCAGTGCCAGCACCGCGGCGGCAAGAATGGTTTTCCACAATTTCATCGTGCAACTCCCAAATGCTCGAACCCTGGTGCGATAGAAGCGTGATTTCGAGGTGGAGTAAATTGCGTTTCGTGCTCCGCAGCGGCGCGGGGAGGAATGTTTTTTCAGCGAAGTCGATGGTTCAGTCCGCGGCCGTGCCCCTAAGCAGCACATTCAGCCCGATCGCCATCACCTTGGCCGACTCCACCATATCAGAGATACCGACCCATTCGTCGGGCCGGTGGGCGAGGTCCAAAATGCCCGGGCCATAGGCGATGCAATCATAGATGTGGCCGATGCGGGCGATGTGCTTCTGGTCGTAAGTGCCTGGTGAAATGACATAATCCGGCTCACGGTCGAAGATCGCCATGATGCCTTGCGCCACCGCCTTGACCACCGGCGCGTCGCGCTCGGTCATCAGCGGCAGCACCTCCATCAGGTCGCGAATCTCGTAGTCGAACTTTTTGCGCTCGCGCTTCAGCCGGTCGAGGATATCGGTCACCTCGCTCTTGACCGTGGCAAGGTCCTCCTCGAGCAGGAAGCGGCGGTCGATGGTCAGCCGGCAGGCGTCGGGCACGTTGGGTGAGGGCAGGCCGGGGCGGAAATCCTCGGTCTGGCCGCCATGGATCGAGTTGATGTTCATGGTCGAGCGCTTTGCGCCTTGGGGCACGACAGGCATGCGCGTCACCTTGCGGTCGAGCGCCGGAAACAGTTCATCCTCGAAGGCCTGCAGCACGGCGCCCATGTGGCGCACCGCATTGTCGCCGAGGAACGGCATCGAGCCATGCGCGATCTCGCCCTTGGTCTCGATCTCCGCCCACCAGACGCCGCGATGGCCAAGACAGATGCGGTCCTTGTTCAGCGGCTCCGGGATGATGACGTGGTCGACCTTGGGTTTCGAGAAATAGCCAAGCTTCGCCAGATGGGCGACGCCGCCGAAGCCGCCGGACTCCTCATCGACCGTGCCCGAAATTTCGATGGCGCCGGGAAAGTCGGGGAATACCTCCATGAAGGCTTCCGCCGCGATGATCGAGGCGGCCATGCCCCCTTTCATGTCGCAGGCGCCGCGGCCGTAGACCTTGCCGTCCTTCACCACCCCGGCAAAGGGATCGACGCTCCAGCCTTCGCCGGCTTCGACCACATCGATGTGCGAGTTGAAATGGACACAGGCTCCAGGCGAGCGGCCGTCGAAGCGGGCGACGACATTGACGCGGGGATAGCGGTCGGTGTCGCCGGGCGTGCCTTCGGCGCGGATGAATTCGGTTTCGAAGCCAAGCCTGCCTAGGCGCGCACCGATATATTCGGCGCAGGGGCGATAGGCTTCGCCAGGCGGGTTGATGGTCGGGAAGCGGATCAGGTCGGCGGTCAGTGCGACCAGGTCATCAACACGGGCGTCTA
The DNA here is from genome assembly GCF_040321145.1 of Mesorhizobium sp. M0514. NCBI lineage: Bacteria > Pseudomonadati > Pseudomonadota > Alphaproteobacteria > Hyphomicrobiales > Phyllobacteriaceae > Mesorhizobium > Mesorhizobium sp. M0514. The sequence goes on along the minus strand of NZ_JAMYQZ010000009.1, from coordinate 93,565 downwards.
TCGCTTTGAAGAGTCGTTTGTTCATTCCCGGATTTGAGCAGGCAAGGGGGTGGTTTTGCAAGCATCGCGCCACTGGCGCCGAAACTTCGTGTCGCAGCGGCAACTATGGCGGAAAATCGTTCAAATTCGCTGCTTTAGATTGGCGAATTTATCAAGGAGTGTGTGTTAGATCACTCACCTGTCGTTAAAAAGATGAAAAACCGCGTGATGACAGGGCAGGCAAGGGGCATCAAAGGGGTTTGATCTCATGACTAAAATTGTTCTCATGGCAGCTGCTTTTGCGGCGATGCTGTTCGGCACGTCCATCGAAAGCAGGGCTGCCTCGCTGGTGGCCAGCATCGACGTCTCGTCGCAGACCATGACCGTCAGCCAATACGGCCAGGTGCTTTATCGCTGGAGCGTGTCGACCGCCCGCAGCGGCTATTTCACGCCGCGCGGCACCTATCGGCCGCAACGCACGGCGCGGATGTGGTATTCGAAGAAATACCACATGTCGCCAATGCCTTACTCGGTGTTCTTCCATGGCGGCTACGCCATCCACGGCACCGGCGCGGTCAGGCAGCTAGGGCGTCCGGCATCGCATGGCTGCGTGCGGCTGCACACCGCCAATGCCGCGATGTTCTATGCGATGGTGCGCGAAGTCGGCTTCGGCAATACGCGGATCGTTGTGACGAACTGAGGCTTTCGACGACTTAAGATTGACGCTGCCCCTGGCCGGTGGCGTTGGCCTGTCCGCGCCGGCGGCGACGCCGGCCTGAGATTTCCCACCTTTTGTGGAACCACATCCACTGTCCCGGATCTTCGCGCACCCAGCGCTCGACCACGTCGGCGAGCAGTTGGGTGGTGGCCGCGACATCGACGCTGCCGCTTTCATTGCGCGGCAAGGTCAGCTTGTCCTCGATCTCGAGGCGGAAGCGGTTGCCTGGCAGCCGCACACATCGCGCCGGATAGACGTCGCAATCATAGTGACGGGCGAGCATGCCCAGAACCGGATTGCTCTGGCATGGGCGATTAAAGAAGATCGTCTCCAGTCCGCTGGAGAATTTCTGGTCGACCAAAACGCCGATATTGCCGCCTTTCTCCAGAATCGACGCCAACGCGAAGGAGGCGCCGGTCGAAGACGGCAGCAAGGCGCCCATGCTCGAACGCCGCGTCGAATGGATATAATCGGCGAGGTAAGGATTGTTCGGCGGACGAAACAGCGCCGTGATCTTCATGCCGAACGTCGCGGCAGCCACCGGCAGCAATTCAAAATTGCCGAGATGGCCGGTGAACAGGATATGCGGTTTGTCCTCGCCAGCTATCTGATGGAAATGGTCGGCGCCACCGACTTCGACGCGGCCGGGCGTCGCTGCGTTCGGATCATAGTCGAAGAGCGCATCGAGAAAGATGTATTCGGCGGCGAGCCGGGCCATGTTGCCCCACATGTCGGAGGCGATGGCCTCGATCTCGGCATCGCTCTTTTCGGGATAGGCAAGGCGCAGATTGTTGACGGCGACGCGGTGGCGCCCGACACGGGGGCCGATGCGGCGGGCCGCGCGGTCGGCGAAATTGAGCGCCTTGTCGGCGGGCAAGAGGCGCAGCAGCGAGATGATCGTCATCGCCGCGCGCGCCACCAGCCAGTGCTCCATCTGGCGCAGTCTTCGGCCATAGCGGAACATGAAGTCCCGGCGGGCTTTCTTGAACACCTTGCCGGCCATTGTCCTAGGAAACGCGCAGGATGATCTTGCCGAACACGTCGCGGCCTTCCATGCGCTTCAACGCGGCGTCGATGCCGTCGAAGCCGACCTCGGTGTCGATGACAGGTGCTACCTGTCCCGCCGCCATCTTCTGCATGGCGTTGGCCATGTTCTCCATGCGGCAGCCGAAGGACCCGAGCAGCTTCAGCTGCTGCTGGAACAGCTGCATCAGATTGATCTGCGTCGACACGCCGGAGGTCGAGCCGCAGGTGACCAGGCGGCCGCCGCGCTTGAGGCACAGCATCGAGGCGGCAAAGGTGTCGGCGCCGACATGCTCGAAGACGACGTCGACGCCCTTCTTCCTGGTGAGCTTGCGCACGACGCCTTCGAAACGGTCGTCGCGGTAGTTGATGACATGGTCGGCGCCGAGCGCCTTGGCCTTGTCGATCTTGTCGTTGGAGCCGACCGTGGTGATGATGGTGCAACCCATGCGCCTGGCCAGCTGGATCGCCGCCGAGCCGATGCCGGAGCCGCCGGCATGGATGAGGATGGTTTCGCCGGGCTGCAGCTTGGCATTGTCGAACAGCATGTGCTCGACGGTGCCGAAGGTGACGGGGGCGACAGCCGCGCCGACATCGGTCACGCCGGGAGGAGCAGGGACCAGCAGGCGCGCCGGCAGGTTGATCTTCTCCTGGGCAAAGCCATCGAGATGGAAGCCGTGGACGCCCGAGACATGTTCGCAGAGATTGTCGCGGCCTTCGCGGCAGGCGCGGCAAAGGCCGCAGGTGCGCGCGCCATAGATCGATACCAATTGTCCGGGCAGCAGGCTGGAGACGCCGGGGCCGACAGCTTCGACCTCGCCGGAGGCTTCGGCGCCGACGACCAGCGGCAGCTTACGCTTGGCGAAGGCCATGCCACGCCAGCCCCAGACGTCGATATGGTTCAGCGCCACCGCCTTGATGCGCAGCGTGACTTCGCCCAATGCGGGGGGCGGCGGGGGCGGCAGGTCCACCGTTTCAAGACGGCGGTCCTCGATAAGTTGCAGTGCGCGCATGGGGCCTGTCAGTTCAGTCTGGCTGAAAAAGGTCGCTTAGACCGGTTCCCGCGCCATGACAAGGCAAGTGTTCTGGCCGCCGAAGCCGAACGAGTTCGAGAGCACGGTGCCGACTTCGGCATTGCGCTTCTTGTTGGGCACCACGTCGAGCACGATTGCCGGGTCGGGATTGTCGTAGTTGATGGTCGGCGGAATCACGCTTTCGCGCATGGTCATCAGCGAAAACGCCGCTTCGACAGCACCCGCCGCCGACAGCGTGTGGCCGATCATCGACTTGTTCGACGAGACCGGCATCGAGCCGATGCGATCGCCGAACACGGTCGACAGCGACAGATGCTCCATCTTGTCGTTTTCCGGTGTCGAGGTGCCGTGAGCGTTGACGTAGTCGATCTCGTCCTTGCTCAAGCCGGCATCGGCAAGGGCGGCGCGGACTGCTGCGATCGCCGGCGAACCGTCGGGCTTGGAACGGGTGCGATGGAAATCGTCGGCCTTTTCACCGCAGCCGCGCAGGATGCCGAGAACGCTGGCGCCCCGAGCAAGGGCTGCCTCAAGCGATTCCAGCACCAGAGCGCCGGAGCCTTCGGCCAGCACAAAGCCGTCGCGGTCCTTGGAGAAGGGTTTTGACGCCTTTTCAGGGATGTCATTGTGGGTCGACAGCGCCGAGAGCAACGAAAAGCGGATCAGCGCCTCGGCGGTTGCCGAACCGTCGGCGCCGATGGACAGCGCCCGGTCGCATTCGCCGCGGCGGATCGCTTCGACGCCGAGCTGGATGGCGGTGGCGCCCGAAGCGCAGGCCGTCGACAGCGTGATCGGCAGGCCGCGCGTGCCAAAGCGGTCGGCCAGCCGGTCGGCGATCGCGCCGAACTGCGTGCTTGCGAACGTATCCGTTTCCTTCAGCCCGCGCGCCACCCTGAGCAGCCTTTCGGCGCCGGCGCCTTTGGCGTCGGAATTGTAGAGCGCGAAGCGATCCTGCCAGTCGAGTTCGACCGGCGGCGAGGCGAGGAACAGAGGCCCGCCAAAATCAGAGGAATCGAGGCCGGATTCGGCCGCCGCCTCATTCGCGGCGGTTTCGGCCAGCTCGTAGGTCAGCAGGCTGGCGCCTTTCGAGCTTGAGTCGAGGAAATCGACCATACCGGAGATGCGGGTGTTGAGGTGGTCGACGGGAAAGCGGGTGATCGGGTGGATGCCCGATTTGCCGGAGGTCAGTGCCGCCCAATTGTCTGCCTTGCCGACGCCGAGCGAGGTTACCACGCCGATGCCGGTGACGGCGACGATCGGCCTGCCCATGTGATCTCTGAGATTGGCCATCCGGAACCTCTTAACTTTGCAGCATGATCGCGCAGCGCTGCTTCAAGCAGCGTTGACCAGCGCCATGCCCTCGAATTGGTGATAGCCGATCGCCGTTGCGAGCACGGTTTCGGGAATGCCTTCGAACGGCTTCTCGGCCGCGGCGTCGAATACGGGGTAGGCGGCCTTGCGGTCGACGGCCAGGGCGGCGAGGGCGACCGCGAATGGAAACTGCGCTTCCTTCATATGCCCGGTCAGCGTGGCGAAGCCGCGCGCCGATATCGCCGGATTGGCATCCAGCGCTGACTTTTCGGCTGACGTCGCGGTATGCGCCCCGGAGGCGCCCGACAGGGCCAGCAACTTGCCGTTCGGGAGAGCCGCCTGTTTGAGCAATGCCGCGATCTCGGCGTCAAGCTCGCCGCGCGAGCGCCGGGCGCGGCCTGAGACGACCGGTCCGAGCTCGGCATAGATTTTCCGCCCACGGCTTTGCGCGTGTTCGCGCTGCTCCAGCACCAGGAAGGCGCCACCGGAGCCGGAGACCAGGCCGCCGCCCTCGGCGCCCTGTCTCTGCCAGACCGGCTTCCATGGGCCGCGATGCAGATAACCGGCCAATTCATAGCCGAGCAGCATGTCGGAATGTTCGGTCTGGAAGGCGCCGCCGACCAGTATGTGCGTCGACTGTCCGGAGCGGATGCGCGCGGCGGCGGTCTCGACGGCCGCGACGCCGGCACCTTCCTCGCCCATGAAGGTCCTCGACGACCCCGTCACCTTGTGGACGATGGAGATGTTGCCGGCGAGCAAATTGGAGAGCTGGGCCAGGAAAAGGGTCGGCCGCAATTCGGTGGTCAGTTTCTCGTTGAGCAGCACGTCGCGGTCGTTGCGGCTCTCGGACGCTGCGAGGATGGCGGCATCGACCGCCTCGTCCCGCTCGCCGCCGCCGGCGGCCACCACCATGTCCATCGTCGTGCAGAGATCGTCATTGCCCTTGATGCCGGCGTCATCCAGCGCCATGCCGGCGGCATAGGTGCCCAGCCTCTGCCAGGTTTCCATCTGCCGCTGGTCGCCGCGCTTGGCGATCTGCAGGTTCCAGTCGATCTCCGGCAGGGGATGCACGGTGTAGGGCGCAAAGCGTGCGGATTCGAGCACCGGCTGCAGGCCCGGCTGCGCCAGCTTCTGCCAGTGGGTATCCGGACCCTCTCCCAGCGAGGAGACAAGGCCGATACCGGTGATGACGACGTCGCGAGGGCTGCTCATGAGCGGCTTTGTGGGTCAGGCGGCGCAGCCCGTCAAGGCCGCGCGCCAGCCGATATCAGGCGGTCTTGGCGGCGACCAGCGCGTCGATCTTGGCGCACAGGTTCTTCATGACGAAGTAATCGTCGGTCGAAGCCTTGCCGTCATTGACTTCCTGGGTCCACTTTTCCAGCGGCACCTTGATGCCGAATTCCTTGTCGATGGCAAAGACGATATCGAGGAAATCGAGACTGTCGATGCCGAGATCGTCGATCGTGTGGCTCTCGGGAGTGATGGTATCGATGTCGATCTCGCTGGTGTCGGCAATGATCTTGGCGACTTTGTCGAACGTGGTGGACAAGGGCTCTTCCTTCGGTTGCGGGCGGAATCTGTCCGCATCTGGTTTGGGCGCTGTCTAATCGGTTTTTCCCGGCAGGAAAAGGCCTGATGCGCCGGGCGCAGATGGGATGGCCTTCCCATAAAGACAAGAAGGGCCGCCCGACAAGCCGACGGCCCTCCCAGTTGACGTTACGTCAGCTCAGTTTTCACGGAGCTTGACCACTGGCTTTCTCAGAACGTGACGCGGCCGAGCACGCGCAAGCCATCGCCCTGCGGCTCGACCACCACCGCTTCGCCCTCGCGCGGCGAGACGCCGGTCAGCGCGACGATGTTTTCGAGATGCGTGACCATGACCAGATTGTCGGAACCGGTGTAGGCGCGGATTTCCTTCATCACCGCGTCGAGCTGCGCGGCCTTCTCGGTCGGATCGCTCCTCAGGAGGTCGAGCGGCGCAAAAAGCTCCGGCTCCGCCTCGAAGGCGATGCGGGCGGTGTCAAGGCAGCGGCAGTAGCGGCTGGACAGCACCCGCTCGATGGGGGCGGCACGGGCGCCGAACAAGGCGCCGATCTTGCTCGCCTGCTGCTTGCCGCGCGCCGATAGGTTGACCTGGGTGGCGCAGTTGTCGATGACGAAATTGGCGGGGTCGGTGGTGCCGGTGACCAGTGCGTGGCGAAGCAGCACGACATGGCCGCCGTCACGCAGCAGCGCCCAGCCGGCGTCGGTCGCGTGGGCGACGGCGGGAACAGCAAGCAGGAACAGCGACAGCACAAATCGAATCATCGAAACCTTTCCGGGAGCCGGATGCCGCTCCGGTCATTCTGATATAGGGATCGGAAAGCCGGCACAAAGACAAGCGAAAGGCGAACCCTCGGTTCGCTTCACATTTTCGCCATTTGCTTCTTCGCCAGCTCGATCTTCTGATCGGTGAGCGGGATAGGGATCGTGTAGCCGGCTTCGGTGAAGCCCTGCTTGGCGTTCTCGAAGAATTCGATCGCCTTGAGATATTCCGGCTTGCCCGCGCCATAGCTGGCGCGGTTCCAGTGGACGTCGCCGATATTGTTCTGCTCGAAGGCCCACTGCAGCGGCTGACTTTCGCGCGTAAACACCTTCAGCGCCGCCGTGAACGCCGCTTCGGCGTCGTTGAGATATTTGTCGGTCCGCTGGAGATTGCCGAGATTGAGCAGGCTCATACCGATGCCATTTTGAGCGTTGGCCCAGTCGACCGGCGCGGCCTCGATGGTGAGTATTTCGAGCGCTGCCCGCCGCGCCGCAATCGAATCCTGCAGCGTCTTGGCATCGCCATTGCTCATGCTCAACCAGTGCAGCGTCGAGCCCAGGCCGGCCTGGGCCATTGCCCATTGCCGCGGGTTGGTCTCGCGCTTGTACTCGCGCAACGCATTGCCGTAGGCGTCGACCGCCTCGCTGTAATGCTCGGGCTTGTCGGTGACGCCGCCGAGAAGCTGCAGCGTGTTGCCGAGATTGTAGTAGCTCATCGCCCAGTCCTGCGGGAACTTCCGCCTGACATAGACCTGCCGTGCCGCCTGGAAGGCTGCCGCCGACTGTTCCAGCTTGGCCGCACCACGGGTGCGCTGACCAAGGGTCTGATAGATCGATCCAAGATTGTTCTGGGCTGACGCCCAGTCCATCGGGAAGCGCTTGCGGGTAAACACCGTCAGAGCGTCGTTATAGGCAGCTGCAGCTTCTTCGAGCGTAGCCGTGCCCATATCGAAGCGGGCGATACCGCTCAGCGCATTGCCCAGGTTGAGGCGGCTGGTCGCCCAGGACACCGGGAAAGTTTCGCGGGTTCGCACTTCCAGCGCGGCGCGAAACGCGTCGGCCGCCTCGTTGATCTTCGCCTTGTCGTTGAGCTGGATGCCAAGCGTTACAAGCGTGTTGCCGAGATTGTTCTCGACCATCGCCCATTCCACTGGTGCTTTCTCGCGTGTGTATTCCTCAAGCGCCAGCCGGTAGGCTGCTTCCGCCTGGGTGAGATGCTCGCCGGCAGGCTCACGCTCGGAGAGTGCATAGAGCGCGAGGCCTAGATTGTTCTGCGAACCGGCCCAGTCCAACGGCAGCTTGTCGCGCGGACGCTTCTCAAGGGTGGCGCGCGTCGCCGCCACCGCTTCATTGAGACGCTTCGGGTCGCTCTCGCGTTCGCCGATCTTCAGAAGCACGTTGGCCAGGTTGTTCTGCGCCGCGGCCCAGTTGCGGTCGTCCTTCTCGCGCTCGAACACCACCAGCGAATCGCGGAAAATCACCGCTGCTTCTTCGAGATGCGCAGTCTCGGTTTCGCGCTCTCCAATGGTCTGCAGCACCACCGCCATGTTGTTGCGGGTGATTGCCCAGTCGCGATTCTGTTCGCCGTTGGGGATGAAGTTCAAGATGGTGCGATAGGCCTCGATGGAGTGCTGCAGCGCATCGAGGTCGCCGGTGGCGTAGCCATGAGCGTTCAGCGCCTCGGCCTCCTGGTTCTTGTAGTTCCAGCGCAGCTTTTCGTCCCACTTCTCGACCAACGAATACGCCTTGGCATAGTCGTTGGCGGCGGATTTGTAGTCGAAGACCAGCGCGGCGGCGTCGGCGCGTTTGGCATAGATGGCGGCGTCGGCGATGCGCTTTTGCCGGAGCAGGTCCTCGGCCTCGTCGACCGCACCGCTGTTTTCCTCGATCCGGCCGACCGCGTCGTCGAGGAATTTGCGCGCCGTCACCATGGCGCCCTGGCCTATGGCCTTGTCGGCGGATGCGACCAGGCGACTGATCTCGGGATCGTCGGTGCGTAATGCGGCGCGCTCGGCCATCATCTTCTTCAGACGCTCGGCCTGGCTGTCCAGCACCTTCTGCAGGTCGTTGGGATCCTCAGGGATCTTTTCCGTGCCGAGCGCCTTGAGCACGCCGTAGAGCGCGTCAAGGGGCACGCCGTCCTGCAGAGAAGCCAACTCCACCTGAGCCCGTTTGGGATCGGGCAGGTCGGAAATGGTCAGCAGCAATTGCCGCCGCTCACCGGTGATCAGCCCGTCGTCGCCGGTCGGTTCCGGCGGCGCGACGCCGAAATAGAGCAGGCGACGCAGACTCTCGCTGACCCAGGGGCGCTGCTTTGCCTTGGTGTCGAGATAGACCTCCTCGGTGACCATGCGCATGACCGAGCCGAATTCCGTGCCTTTCATCGCGGTGAGGTGGCGCAGCAGGGCGGCGGCGTAGGGGCTGTTTTCGCCGGCGGCGCCATCAAGTGCGGGTCGGCCCGGCTCGGCGGCGAAGCCGACCACAGTTCCCAGGCTGGCATCATCCAATGAGGCATCGGCGAGGGCTTTTGCGCCGCGCACCGGTTCCAGCCCGCCGGCGCCGACAGGCTCGGCGGAAGCCGTCGGCCCGCGTCGCACGACCGCGTCCGGCGGAAACGGGTTGGTGCGGCAGGCGTCAAGCAGCACGATCGTCACCGGCACGGTCTTTTTCAGCTCGTCCATGACGGCTGAAATCGGCACCAGCGCCTCACCGGCATTTTTCAGCGACGAGACGTCGGCGTCGACCGGCACCAGATAGTTCTCGCCGCCCGCCTCGATGCCGTGACCGGAATAATAGATGAAGGCGACGTCGGCGCCGTCGGCATCCTCGACAAACCGATCGAGATCGCGCTTCAGCTTGGCGGCATCGCGATCGGTGACGTTGCGGGCGTCGAAGCCGAGATCGGTCAGCATCTTGGCCATGTCGCGGGCGTCGTTGGCCGGGTTGGCAAGGGCTGCGATGTGTTCGTATTTCGACTGGCCGATGATCAGCGCCACGCCCTTGAGGCTCTTGGTCTCCGCAACCGCAAGCACCGTCGCGGCAAGGCAAAACAGCCCGGCGACGAAAGCCGTCAGCCACGCCTGTCTGAAATGACGCTGTTTCGGCGTCGCAACCATTCTCTGTGTGTCCGCCCTGATGATCCCAAGCCTGTATAGCGCTGCCACCCGACCATGATCAAATTCAGGCGCCGGGCGGATCGAGGAGCGGTTTCTGAAGATCATGGCGATTGCGCTGGAATCCGGGCTCGCCTATCCCTGAAAAATGTCTCCGCTCACCGAAACCGTTCTTTTCGTCTTCAGCCTCGTCGCGCTCGGCTATGTCACGGGGCTCACCGGCTATCTGAAACCGGCCAGCGGGGACGGCATCTCCGAATTCGCCATCAACGTCGCGATGCCGCTGCTGCTGTTTCGGACGATGGTGAATTCCGATTTCCACGGCGTGGCGCCCTGGTCGCTGTGGGGTGCTTATTTCGCGGCGGTTGCAATGACATGGGCCGCCGGCCATCTGGTGACGACACGGATCTTTGGGCGGGACGCGGGCACCGGCATCGTCGGTGGAGTGTCGTCATCCTTCTCGAATGTGGTGTTGCTGGGCATTCCCTTCGTTCTCGGCGTATTCGGGTCCAGCGGATTCGAAGTGCTGTCGCTGCTCGTTTCCGTGCATCTGCCGACCATGATGATGGCTTCGATCATCATGTTCGAGATATTTGGCCGCGGCGGCAGCGAGCCCGTACACCCGCTGCGCATCATCCAGAGCTTTCTGAGAAGACTGTTCACCAATCCGTTGATCATCGGCATCCTGGCCGGGCTGGCATGGCGCCTCACCGGCGCGCCGCTGCCGAACCTTGCCATGCGACTGGCCGATGCGCTGGCTAACACCGCCGGGCCGGTGGCGCTGTTCGCCATGGGGCTCAGTCTGCGCCGTTTCGGCATTTCCGGTAACATCCGACCGGCGCTGGCGCTGTCGACGCTGAAACTGTTCCTGATGCCGGCGCTGGTGCTCGGCCTGGTCTGGCTGTTTGGCCTGCCGCCCTTGACGGCCAAAGTGGCGGTCGTGGTGGCGGCGCTGCCGTCCGGCATCAATTCCTATCTCATCGCCGTGCAGTTCAACACCGGCCAGGCGCTGGCGTCGAACCAGATGACCATCGCCACGGCAAGCGCGGTTGTTACAACCGCCTTTTGGCTGACGGTGGTGGTTCATGTCTTTGGGTAGGCTTGGTCTTTTGTAAGGCTGTCTTTGGCAAGGCTGGTCTTTGGCAAGGCTGGGGCCCAAACTAATTTACATGTGAATTTTCTCTGGCGTTTGGCTGGCCCAAAGCCTATATGCCATCTTGCAATTGCTTGCCGAGCTTGCCCTAGGTAAAGAGCAGTGGCTCAGCGTGTCGGGCATCCAGGCCATTGCGCGCGCTCATCGAAGACATCCACAGACCGGCCCGTCAGTGCGCCGAACGGAGGCTAGACCATGCTGCAGAAAACCAGCCATTTCATGCGCCAGGCCAATCTCATCAATGGCGAATGGGTGCAGGCCGACAGCGGCCAGACGGTCGACGTCAACAACCCGGCCACCGGTCTCAAGATCGGCACCGTGCCGAAGTCGGGCAAGGCGGAAACCCGCCGCGCCATCGAAGCCGCAAGCGAAGCCTTCAAGACCTGGCGCAAGACGACCGCGCTGGAGCGCTCGAAGCTGTTGCGCAAGCTGCATGACGCGATGATGGACAATCAGGATGTGCTGGCCGAACTGCTCACCATCGAGCAGGGCAAGTCGCTCGCCGAATCCAAGGGCGAGATCGGTTCGGCTGCCGCCTACATCATGTGGTTTGCCGAGGAAGGCCGCCGCACCTATGGCGATGTCGTGCCATCACCATGGGGCGATCGCCGCATCCTGGTGACCAAGGAGCCGGTCGGCGTCATTGCCGCCATCACGCCGTGGAATTTCCCCTCCTCGATGCTTGCCCGCAAGCTTGGTCCCGCGCTTGCCGCCGGCTGCACCGCCGTGGTCAAGCCGGCCTCGCAGACGCCGTATTCCGGCCTTGCATGGGGCGCGCTCGCCGAGGAGGTCGGCTTCCCAAAGGGCGTCATCAACATCCTGACGGGTGCTGCCGGCGAAATCGGCGACGAGATCTGCGCCAATCCGCTGGTGTCGAAGATCACCTTCACCGGCTCGACCGAGATCGGCAAGCTGCTGATCCAGAAGTCGTCCGTCACCGTCAAGAAGGTCTCGATGGAACTCGGCGGCAATGCGCCGTTCCTGGTCTTCGACGATGCCGACCTCGATCGCGCCGTCGCCGGCGCCATCACCGCCAAATACCGCAATTCCGGCCAGACCTGCGTGTGCACCAACCGCTTCCTGGTGCAGGCCGGCATCTACGACAAGTTTGTCGAGAAGCTGGCTACCGCGAGCAATGCGCTGAAAGTTGGCTCGGGCCTGGAAGAGGGCGTGCAGCAGGGACCGCTTATCGACGCGAAGGCGGTCGAGAAGGTCGAGGAATTCATCGCCGACGCCACGTCGAAGGGTGGCAAGGTCGTTGCCGGCGGCAAGCGCCACGCGCTTGGCGGCTCATTCTTCCAGCCGACCGTCATCGCCGATGCGAAGCCTGACATGCGCTTCATGAAGGAAGAGATTTTTGGCCCGATCGCCCCGGTATTCAAGTTCGAGACCGAAGAGGAAGCCATTGCGCTTGCCAACGACACCGAGTTCGGCCTTGCCGCCTATTTCTACACCGGCGACCTCGGCCGCGCCTTCCGGGTCATGGAAGGCCTGAAATACGGCATGGTCGGCGTCAATGAAGGCCTGATCACCACGCCGGAAGCGCCGTTCGGCGGCGTCAAGGAATCGGGCCTCGGCAAGGAAGGCGGACACCAGGGCATCGAGGATTACCTCGACACCAAATATGTCTGCATCGGGGGTCTCGGCCTCTAAATCATTGACGGGCAGGGCAGGCCCGGGCCGGCCCTTGCCAGACGACATTCAGCCGGACTGGAGCGGTTCAGCGTTTCACGGAAACGCCGAACCGCTCCAGTTCTTTGTTTTTTGCAATTCCGGACGGAAAACCGTTTCACACTTTTCCTGGAATTGCTCTAAGTCGATAGATCGACGAATTAGCATTTGGACATAGCGATGAAGGACGGCGAAGTCTTCGGCACGACGCAGGCAGGCGAACCCGTTCGCCGTTTCACCATCCGGGGCGGCGGCGTCAGCGCCAACATCATCGGGCTCGGCGCAATCATCCAGGATCTGCGGCTCGCCGGTCACGACGCGCCGCTGGTGCTGGGCTACGACCGCTTCGAACCTTACGAGACCGACCGGGCCTTCTTCGGCGCGGTCGTCGGCCGCTATGCCAACCGCATCCGCGACGGCCGCTTCACCATTGCCGGCCAGCGCTACCAGACTGAGCGCAATTTCCTCGGCAAGCACACGCTGCATGGCGGCTCGGAGGGCTTCTTCCATCGGCCGTGGACGGTTTCGCTGCACGGCCGGGATTTTGTCACCCTGACCCTGCACGATCCCGAGGGCACGATGGGCTTTCCCGGCGCGCTCGACGTCACCTGCACCTACCGGCTGAAGATTCCCGGCACGCTCTCGATGGAGCTGACCGCCACCTGCGAGGAGCCGACGCTGTGCAATCTGGCGCAGCATTCCTATTTCAATCTCGACGATGGCGGCGCCGGTGACATTCTCGACCACCGGCTGATGCTGAATGCCGGCGCCTATACGCCGGTCGATGGCGAGATGATCCCGACCGGCGTGGTCAAACCTGTCGACGGCACGCCCTTCGACTTCCGCCAGGCGCGGCTGCTGCGCATGGAAACGGAAGGCGAGCAGCTTCCCTACGACGTCAATTTCTGCCTGGCGTCAGCCCGGGGCCCGCTTCACCAGGTGGCGTGGGCGCAAGGCGCCAATTCCGGCGTCGAGATGGAAGTCTGGACCACAGAGCCCGGCCTGCAGCTTTATACCGGCCAGTATGTCGCGCCGACCTCGGGCGGCCTGGACGGACGGCGCTACAAGGCGTTTTCCGGCTTTTGCCTGGAAGCGCAGACCTGGCCCGACGCGCCGAACCGGCCCTATTTCCCACAGGCCACCCTATGGCCGGGACAGATCTATCATCAGGTGACGGAATATCGTTTCAGGCTTCCCTAAGGCCTTAGCCCTCGAAAGCGATTCTTAGAACCTCGAACGGCGCCAGCGCGCCTCGCACCTGCACGACAGCGGCGGCGACGCGATGCGCGCGCTGCACGGCATCCGCCGGGGCATGGCCGGCAAGCCGGGCGGCGAGATAGCTGCCATTGAAGGAATCGCCGGCGCCGGTGGTGTCGACCGGGGTGGCGACATGCTGGGCCGGAACCGGCTGCAGGGCTCCGCCAGTGGCGATCAGCGCGGGTTCCTCGCCATTCTTGACGACGACTTCGCCGACCAGTTTTCCGAACCGCTCGGCGGTCGCTTGCGGTGCCGAGTCGCCAAACAGCATCTGCTCGTCGGGAAAGGTCGGCAGCGCGATGTCGGCGACGGCAAGCGCGTCGAGGATCGCGGCTTGCGCCTCCTCGCGGCTCTGCCACAGGCGCGGCCGGTAGTTGGGGTCGAAGGCGACGAGCGAACCGGCAGCGCGCGCTTTGGCCACTTCTGCCAGCAACGTCTTGCGCGCGCTGGCATCCAGAATTGCCAAGGTGATTCCGGAAAAATACACAAGCGCCCGGTTTTCAAGGCTTTTTGCCAAGGCGGCCGGGTCCGAGGCAAGCCGCCTGGCCGCCGCGTCGCTGCGCCAATAGGTGAAGGCGCGTTCGGCGCCGGTCAAGGTGATGGCGTAGAGGCCGGGCCGCGCGCCTGGGATGACCGGGCTGGCGCCGATGTCGATGCCGTTTTCGGCGAAGAACGAAATCTGGCCCTGCGAGAAGGGATCGTCGCCGAAGGCGGAGACGTAGGTCGCCGGCCGCTCGCCGCTCAGCGCATGCAGCGCCCACAGCGTGTTGAACGTGTCGCCGGCAAAGCCCATGCGCCATTTCGGCCCGGCCTGGCCGGACAGTTCGAGCATGCATTCACCGATCGAAGCGACGCCGTCTGCTGCCATGTATCTGTCTCCGGATCAGTTCGCTGCTGTAGCTTTTTGCGGCCGGCAGCGCCATGCTTGGCGGCGGCGGTTTTTTGCGCCAGAAGCGTTTTCCCACAGAAGCGGGGACGCGAATTGCTTCCCGAGACGTTATGCCCAGAAGAGGAACCGGTTTGGCATCGATATGGCGTTATCTTCTTGCGGGCGTTGGACTGGCCGCCTCGCTGGCTGGCATATTGGCGATCGTCTATCTGACCGCGCCGCAGTCGGCGCCGGGCCCGGATATTTCGCGCTCGAAGAAGACGGCGAACGGCTTGTTTGTCGCCAGCATTCAGCCGGAACGCGGCGTTATCCGGCAAGGCGAACTGCAATCCTGGTTGCTGACCCTGAAGACGGTCAACGGCGATTCCGTGGAAGGTGCGGCGATCTCGGTGTCCGGTGGCATGCCGCAGCACAATCACGGCTTGCCGACCAGTCCGCAGGCGACCGATTATCTTGGCGAGGGGCGCTACAGGATCGAGGGGCTGAAATTCACCATGAGCGGCGTGTGGCAGTTGCGCTTCGCCATTTCGGCGGCGGCCGGTTCCGACACGGTCGTCTTCAACGTGGTGCTGTGAGCGGATGAACGGCCTGTTGCGCCTTCTGGCATTGGCGGCGGTCGTGCTCGTTGCCGGCTGCGGCAAACCGGATTTTTCCGATGCCGAGAAGAAGACCATCGCTTCGCTGGCGCTGAACACCTTGCCGGCGCTCAAACCCGACACGACCAACCGCTTCGCCGACGTGCCGGCCGCCGCCGCCCTGGGCTCCACTCTGTTCTTCGATCAGGGGATGAGCCGCGACGGTAACGTATCCTGCTCGACCTGCCACAAGATCGACTGGCAGTTCCAGGATGACCTGCCGCAATCCGTCGGTGTCGGCCGCACCAACAGGCGCTCGATGCCGCTGGCCGGCATCGCCCGCAATCCGTGGTTCTTCTGGGATGGACGGCGCGACAGCCTGTGGGCGCAGGCGCTGACGCCGCTGGAAAACCCGCTTGAGCAGGCGGGGAACCGCGCCGCCTTCGCGCATTACATCCAGAAGCGGTTCGGCGAGCGCTATGAGCGCATCTTCGGGCCACTGCCAGATCTTTCCGCCGTGCCGGCCAACGCCAGCCCGCTCGGCAATGAGGCCGAGCAGGCGGCATGGAAGGCAATGACCGCGGCCCAAATGGACGACGTCAACCGCGTCTTTTCCAACATCGGCAAGGCGATCGCCGCCTTCGAACGGTCGGTCGAACCGGCACAGACGCGCTTTGACCGCTTTGCCATCGATCTTGCGTCAGGCGCCAAGCCGAAAGCCGACGATGCCTTTTCGCCGGAGGAGATGCTCGGGCTGAAACTGTTCATCGGCAAGGCCAATTGCGTCACCTGCCATAACGGCCCGCGCTTCACCGACAACGCTTTCCACAACACCGGCGTGCCGCCGGTCAGGGATTTGCCATTGGATCGCGGCCGTTTCGATGCGGTGGCCCAGGTTCAGGCCGACCCATTCAACTGCTTCGGCGCCTTCCGCGATGGCGACGCCGGCGCCTGCGGCGAGCTGCGCTTCATCGTCAAGGCAGCACCCGAACTGATGCGCGCCTACAAGACGCCGTCGTTGCGGGGCGCGGCAACGCGGCCGCCCTATATGCATGCCGGACAGTTTTCCTCGCTGGAGGAGGTGGTGGCGCACTACGCGAAGGCGGAGGCGGCCGTTGAAGGCACCTCCGAAGTGCACCCGTTGCAACTGTCGGATCGCGAACGCGCGGCGCTGGTGGCGTTTTTGAAGACGCTGTCGGACTGAAGAGTCAGCGATCCTTCACCGTCTCCATGGCCACGAAGGTTGAAGTCTGCGCAACATGCGGCAATGCCGAGATGCGCTCGCCGAGGACACGGCGATAGGCGGCGATGTCCGTGGTGCGGACCTTCAGAAGATAATCGAAGCTCGACGCCATCATGTGGCACTGCTCGATCTCCGGCACGGCCTGCACCGCGCGATTGAAAGCATCGAGCGCGGCCGAGCGTGTGTCCGACAATTTGACCTGGACGAAGGCGACATGACCTTCGCCCATGCGCTCGCGGTCGATGATCGCCTGATAGCCCCTGATATAGCCGTCCTTCTCCAGGCGCTTCACCCGCGCCTGCACCGGCGTCTTCGACAGGCCGACCTTGCCGGCCAGTTCCGACATGGACAGCCGCCCGTCGCGCGCCAGCGCCGACAGGATGTTTCTGTCGATGCGGTCCAATTGGTCTCCTGTCACGGATATCACAGTCCATCTGATAACAATTTAGCCGCATGATAGACCGCTCGGCCTGCCATGTCGATTTCTTTGGACCGGCCGAAAATGCGGCTCTGTGCTAGCTTGCGCCATTCGGTCCGGCGACCGCCGGCCCGCTCCCAGATGCTTGCTCCGCAGGGACCGCCATGCCGCTCGACACCATCCGCCAGCAGATCCGCGCCAACTACCTGCCCGACGAAGACGCGGCTGTGAAGCGGCTAGCTGCGGCGACAGAACTTTCGGCCGATGACCGCAAAGCCGTCTCGGCCCGTGCCGCGGATCTGGTGCGCGCGGTGCGCGGCTCGTCCGACCCGCGGCTGATGGAGGTTTTTCTCTCGGCCTACGGCCTCTCCACCAAGGAAGGCGTGGCGCTGATGTGCCTGGCCGAGGCACTGCTGCGCGTGCCTGACACCGAGACCATGGACGACCTGATCGCCGACAAGATCGCACCGCATGACTGGTCGGCGCATTCGGGCGGTTCGAGCTCGATCTTCGTCAACGCCTCGACCTGGGCGCTGATGCTGACCGGCCGTGTGCTCGATGAGGGCGAGGGCGGTATCGAAGGCACGCTGCGCTCGATGGTTCGCCGGCTGGGCGAACCGGTGATCCGCAAAGCGGTCGCCGCCGCCATGCGCGAAATGGGCGAGCAGTTCGTGCTCGGCCGCACCATTGCGGAAGCCGTCAAGCGCGGCAAGTCGATGATCCAGAAAGGTTATCTCTATTCCTTCGACATGCTGGGCGAGGCCGCCCGCACCGAGGCCGATGCGCTGCGCTACCTCAAGGCCTATGCCGACGCGATCTCCTCGCTGGATTCGGGCTCCAACGGTCCCGATATCCGCCAGAACCACGGCATCTCGGTCAAACTGTCGGCGCTGCATCCGCGCTACGAAGAGGCACAGAAGGAAAAGATGCTGCCGGTGATGGCCGAGCGGCTGCTGTCGCTGGCGCTGGCCGCACGCCATTCGCGCATGGGCCTCAACATCGACGCCGAGGAGGCCGACCGGCTCGACCTGTCGCTCGATGTGATCGAGCGTGTGTTGTCCGAGCCGGAGCTTGCCGGCTGGAATGGCTTTGGCGTCGTCGTCCAGGCCTACGGCCCGCGCGCGGCCTTCACCATCGACTGGCTCTATGCGCTGGCGGAAAAGTACGACCGCAACATCATGGTGCGGCTGGTCAAGGGCGCCTATTGGGACACCGAGATCAAGCGGGCACAGACGCTCGGGCTTTCCGGCTACCCCGTCTTCACCCGCAAGGCCAACACCGATGTTTCCTACATGGCCTGCGCCAAAAAGTTGCTGTCGATGACCGACCGCATCTATCCGCAATTCGCCACGCACAACGCCCATACAGTCGCTGCCGTCCTGTCGATGGCTGACAACCGTGACGCTTTCGAATTCCAGCGCCTGCACGGCATGGGCGAGGCGCTGCATGAGACGGTGCGCCAGGCCGAAGGCACGCGGTGCCGCATCTATGCGCCGGTCGGCGCGCACTCCGACCTCTTGGCTTATCTGGTGCGACGTCTGCTGGAGAATGGCGCCAACTCCTCCTTCGTTCATCAGCTCACCGATGAGGATGTCGAGCCGGAGGATATTGCGCGCGATCCGCTCGAGACGGTCGAGAGCCAGGGCTCCGCCGCCAATCCGGCAATCGCTCGTCCGGCGACGATCTTCGGCACTGGGCGGCGCAATTCGAAGGGATTCGACATCACCGACCCGGTGACGCTGGCGGCGATCGACAAGGCCAAGGCGGCCTTTGCCGGGCACGAGCGCTGGCATGCCAAGCCGATCACGCGCGCCGCCGGCTACGGCAAGCAGCGCCCGGTGGTCAATCCGGCAAAGCCTGCCGAGATCGTCGGCACGGTCGCTGAAGCCGCTGCCAAGCAGGTAGCGACCGCGGTGCGCTTCGCGGTGGAGGCGCAGCCGGCCTGGGCAAAACGCCCCGTCGCTGAGCGCGCCGCCATCCTCAACCGCGCCGCCGACCTCTATGAGGCCAATGCGGTCGAGTTTTTCGCGCTGGCTACAAGGGAAGCCGGCAAGTCGCTGGCCGACGGCGTGGCTGAAGTGCGCGAAGCCGTCGACTTCCTGCGCTACTACGCTGCCGAAGCGGCCAACAACGAAGCGGGCAGCGAGGCGCGCGGCGCGATCGTGTGCATTTCGCCGTGGAATTTCCCGCTCGCCATCTTCACCGGCCAGATCGCGGCAGCGCTCGTCACCGGCAATTCGGTCATCGCCAAGCCAGCCGAACAGACGCCGCTGATCGCCTTCCGCGCCGTCGAGCTGCTGCGCGAGGCCGGCGTTCCGGAAGATGTCATCCAGCTTCTGCCGGGCGACGGTCCGGCGGTCGGCGGACCGCTAACTGCGGATCCGCGCATTGCCGGCGTCTGCTTCACCGGCTCGACCGAGGTTGCAAAGCTGATCGAGAAGCAACTGGCCGAGACGGCCGCGCCGGACGCCATGCTGATCGCCGAGACCGGCGGTCTCAACGCCATGATCGTCGATTCCACCGCACTGCCCGAACAGGCGGTGCGCGACATACTGGCATCGGCTTTCCAGAGTGCAGGCCAGCGCTGTTCGGCGCTTCGCGTGCTCTACGTGCAAAAGGATGTCGAGAAGAAGATGCTGGAGATGCTGAAGGGCGCCATGGAAGCGCTCACCATCGGCGATCCCTGGCAGATTTCGACCGATGTCGGGCCGGTCATCGATGACGAGGCGCAGGAATCGATCAGCGAGTATTGCACCAAGATGGGGCTGCAGGGCCGGTTGATTGCCAAGCTCGAAGCACCGAAGGACGGCCGCTTCGTTGCGCCGCATGTGTTCCGGGTCAAGGGCATCGAGGAGATGGAGCGCGAAGTGTTCGGTCCGGTGCTGCATGTCGCCAGCTTCGACGCCGACGGGATCGACGCCGTCATCGCCGCCATCAACCGCAAGGGCTATGGCCTGACCTTCGGCCTGCACACCCGCATCGAAGGCCGCGTCCAGCATTTCGTCGACCGCATCCATGCCGGCAACATCTATGTCAACCGCAACCAGATCGGCGCCGTCGTCGGCTCGCAGCCCTTTGGCGGCGAGGGGCTTTCGGGCACCGGGCCGAAGGCCGGCGGGCCGCATTATCTCCGGCGGTTCCGCAAGGGGCCGGAGGCGGGCACGGAGATTGCCGAGGGCCACAAGGTGACGGCGACCGAATTGGCCGACAATCTGCCCGATCCGACGCTTGGCGGCTGGTCGACACGGCCGGACCGCATCGCCATCTTGAGAAAGCATCTGCGCGGCAAGGGCGCTGCAGCGATCGGCGCTGCAGCCGCCATCGATTTCGGCCAGGTCGACCTGCCCGGACCGACCGGCGAGGCCAACACGCTGTCGCTGTCGCCGCGCGGCCGGGTGCTGTGCCTCGGTCCGGACGCCGAAACGCTGCTTGCCCAGACGATCCAGGCGCTGGCCGCCGGCAATGCGGTGCTGGCCGTGGCGCCGGGCGCGCCGGCAGCACTGTCGGCGCTGACCGGCAAGGGGTTGCCGCTGGCGGCCATAGACGGTCGGCCAGACCCAGTCGAAGCGCGTTCGCTGCGCGTCGATGTCGTCGCCTTCTCGGGCAGGCCCGAGGCGGCCCGTATCGTGCGCAAGGTCATTGCCGACCGCAGCGGGCCGATCGTGCCGCTGGTCAGCGAGGTGCTCAACCCGGCGGCCTATGCGCATGAACGCGCTGTCTGCGTCGACACCACGGCTGCCGGCGGCAATGCCAGCCTGCTCGCGGCGGCCTAGGGGGCTTTTCGCGGCTCGCTTGCCTGCGTCGGGTTGCAAGGGTATGCGCAAGGGACAGAGAGCAACTCGAGCGGGCAGCTGAACAGATGGAAGACACGTCCGGACCGTTTGAGCTGCCGCGCGTGGCGGTGGTCATCACCTGCTTCAACTATCGGCCGTACGTCGAACAGGCGATCCGCTCGGTGCTTGCGCAGACCTACCGGAATTGGGAATGCGTCATCGTCGACGATGCCTCGACGGACGGCTCGGCCGACCATGTCCGACAGCTTCTAAGGGATATAGACGATCCGCGCCTGCGCCTGTTGGCGCGCACGGAGAATGGCGGCCAGACCGCGGGATTCCGCGACGGCTTTGCCGCAACCGACGCGCCCTTCGTCGCGTTTCTCGACGCCGATGACGTGTGGCTGCCAGATTTTCTCCTCGCGCATCTGTCCGCCCATCTCAACACGACGCATTCGGCCGCTCTCTCGAGTTCCGATGTGTTCCTTGTCGATGGCGACGGCACGTTGCTGGGCGGCACCTTCCTTGCCTTGCGCAAACCGCGCTCCGGAGCGGATCGCAGCGGCGTCGCCATCGCGCCCGGTGGCCGGCTTGCCGGCATGGCGCCTGGGATCGCCTACGCATCGGAGCATCCGGTAACCTATTTCGCACCTGCGGTGACGGGCTGGCTGTGGTCGCAATGCTCGGCGATCATGTACCGGCGTGGCGCGCTGGAACCGGTATTGTCCTTCCCGTTCAAGGCCAAGGTCGGGACGGATTATCTGACGGCGACACTCGCGCACCAGGCCGGCGGCAGCCTCATCCTGTCAGAAGGTCTCGGCCTCTATCGCCTGCATGGCTCCAACCTGTCCACCGGAACTGCCTTTGCCGGCGGCAATGTGCGGCAAACGCCTGCATACAGGAGCTACAGGAGCGTGTTGGCGGCGGATGCCGCAGACTATTTGCTGGCGAATTCTGCCTGGCTCAGCGATCTCAACGGGCGCAATTTCATACCTGCATTCCTGACGCAGCATGTGCGCCAGTTCCCGGAGCTGGCCGGTGATCCGCGGTTGGCGCGCTACCTGACACGCGGACAGCCCTGGCGGCGGCTGCGCCTGCACATTGCCCAGTGGCTTCGGCGACTGGGCGGCCGGAATTCAACCGGAACCTGACGGCATCTGCCCGTCGTCAGATCTCGTCGACGGGTGAAATCTCAATCAGGCCCCTTCGACGACCGAAAAGCCTTCGAACTGCGGATGGCCGAGATAATGCACCTTCGAGGTGCCGGTGTTGCGATGGGCGGCGCGAAAATTCTCGGATTTGGTCCAGGCGGCGAAATCCTCATGGCTTGCCCACACCGTGTGCGAGGCAAACAGCGTGTAACCCTCGGCCTCGTTGACCGGGCCGCGCAGCAAGTGGAATTCCCTGAAGCCTTTCATCTCCGAGAGGCTCGAATCGCGGTTCTTCCAGACATCCTCGAAGGCGGTCTCCGAGCCGTTCTGGACCTTGAAGCGGTTCATGGCGATGTACATTGGGCTTCCTCTTGAATTGATGGACGATTTGGCGAAGGTCTACGAGCTGGTTAAAACGGACCGATCCGCGCCCTGAACACCCAACTTGATAATCCGGTCTCAGGTGGAATGGGCGGGAACGGGGCTTGCTGGCGCACCAGTTTCAAAGCGAATTGGTCTAGCTCGGCAGACCCTGAACTTTCGACAAGCTGCAAGTCGCTGACGCTGCCGTCGGCC
Organism: Mesorhizobium sp. M0514; assembly: GCF_040321145.1. Lineage (NCBI taxonomy): Bacteria > Pseudomonadati > Pseudomonadota > Alphaproteobacteria > Hyphomicrobiales > Phyllobacteriaceae > Mesorhizobium > Mesorhizobium sp. M0514. The sequence goes on along the minus strand of NZ_JAMYQZ010000009.1, from coordinate 71,380 downwards.
ATGACGACGAAATAGACCCTGGCATTGTTGCGAGCCTTGGCTTGAACCGCCTTCGAAACGTGGCGGTTGGCGCGGACAAGCTTCTTTTGAATTTCACCGCCGTAACGAGATTCCATCGCATTGCCAGCCGCGTCCTGGTTTTTACCCTTGCTGGCAACCGCCGGTGCGTCGCGTTCTTCGCCATCTGCCGCACCGCGGGTATCTCCAGATCCGGCTGGAGGGGTCGGCCGCGGGCTCGGGACTGGTGGTTTGGCAGCAGGCAAATCAACGGCGGGCTCGTCGGCGGGCGGTGCCTCTGAACTTTGCGTTTGAACCCCTGGCGGAGTCGACGTCTCAGCGCTTGGGGCGACAGTTTGATCATTCGGGATGGCGGCCGTCAGTGTATCTGGCGCGGCGGTCGCCTGTTCGGCGGCTTCCGGCGCAGGCTTGGGCGCCGCCGGCTCCTTTACCGGTTGAGGCGCCTCGGTCGGCGGCACGGGTCGAACGGCCTCGGGCTTGGCCGGCTGCGGATCGGTTACCACGGTAACATCGACCGCGTCGGGAGCCTGGCTGTCCAAGGCGCTGCCGACCACCTCGGCGCCCGATTGGTCGGTGCCTTCGGATTGTATCGCGTTACTGGAATCGAATGGCCCTGCGGGTCCGATGAAGAACGCCGCTGCGGCAGCGGCATGGAGCAGGCAGGACGCGACGATCGCCACAGTCCATTTGCGGTCCGCGGCTGCCGGCTGTGCGAGCTCGTCCATCGTTATCGCCGGTTCGTTGCCGGCGTCGGGGAGGGGGGTGATGTCCTGCATGGTTCGCGGCGAGACCTGCCGCGAGCGCGGCGGGATTGTCAAATCAAGATCGGTTGCCGGCCATGACGGCGGAGCTGCGACGGGTCGTGTCGCATTGTCGTGCAGGAAGGCGGGATGCAGGCCCACCTCAGACGCCGAATGCGATACCGGTCTTGGTCTGCGTCTTCAGGCCGCGCATGCAGGCGCCCGGTTCGACGCCGGCGCATTCGGTGGCGCTGTTGATCAGCACGCGGCTGAGTTTGGTGCAGTCGGTGCCGGCGAGGTCGAAGCGGATCACCTTGGTCTTGCCGGCCGGCAGGTCCTTGAAGTCGAGCACGCTCAGGCGGTCGACAATGCCGGCCTCGTTGAACAGCGCGATTTCGAATGCCGCCTTGGAAAGATCGGCGCCGAGCGCATTGTTGACGACGAAGGTCAGGCGGCAACCCTTTTCGGAGGGCTGCGCGGCATTGAGCTCGAGGCTGAGTTGCGGAGCCGGCGCGGACTGAGCCCATGCCGGCATCAAGCCAAGCGACATCGCCAGCGTCGAGGTCAGGAGCCGAAGCGATGCCGTCAAACTTGTCATGGGTGTCAGCCTCCAAAGCGCATGGTTGCGGCCAGCTTCAGCGTGATGCCGGGTTCATAGATGACGGCGGTGGTGCCGCCGTTCAGCGGGTTGGTGTATTTGACGTCGAACAAATTGTCGGCGCGGAAGTCCACCTTCAGATTGTCGGTGGCCTGGTAACTGGCGAAGGCGTTGACCAGAGTATAATCCTTGGCTACGGGGTTGCCCTTCGGCTTGCCGTTGTACTGCACCTCGCCGCCGACGGTCAGCTTGTCCTGAAGGAAGCGGAAGCCGAGCTGCCCGGTGACCTGCGAGGACGGGATGGTGGCAAGGTCGGCGCGCTCACCTTCATCGGAGATGGTGTGGCCGTTGGTGATCGAGGCGGAGAGCCCGGCATAACCCCAGGCGGCATCGTAGACGCTTTCCAGTTCGAAGCCGTTTATCTTGGCCTGGGCGACGTTCTGGTACTGGAAGCAGATCGGAATGCCGGGGCCGAACGGGCAGCCGCTGGTCGGGTCGAATGCCGACAGTGTGACGCCTTCGATGTAGTCGTCGACATCGTTGTGGAAGTAGGCGGCCTTGAGCCGGAACGCGTCGCCGGCCTCGATAAGGTCGTTCAGCTTGTAGTTGACGCCGAACTCGGTGGTCTTGCCGGTTTCAGGCCGCAGGTTTGGGTTGGGCAGGAACGGGAAGGTGACGCCTGCCGGATGGTTGCCGCTGATCAGCGTTTCGGTCAGCGAGGGTGAGCGATAGCCTTCGGCGTAGGTGCCATAGAACTGCAGGCCCGCCAGGCTGGCGCTTTCGAAGGGCGTGACACCAACGGTGATGCGCGGCGACAGACGATCACCTGACGTTCCATTGTCGGAATCCTCCAGGCTGTAATTGTCGTAACGCAGCCCGGCAATGACCTCGAGCCAGTCCCAGGTGAGCTTGTCCTGGATGTAGGCGCCCGAAACACTACGCTTGCCCGATGGGGTGTAGAAGCTGTCGCCGCCGGCGGTGCCGCCGGTCTCGACATCGTCACCCACCCAGTCGCCGCCATAGGTCAATTCGTGCGCAACACCGGCTGTTTCGAAGCGCGACGTGTTCCAGATGTCGACGCCGGCCGTGCCAACGTCGAAGGTCGAGGTCGAACCGACGGGCAGCAGCACGGGAAGGCCGGTCGACGGATCGAAGCGGTTCTGCGGGACCAGCGTGGCGAGGTCGAGATTGGTCTTGTTGTAGGAGGCGTTGATGTGGAGATCGAGCCAGCTCCTGGCGTCGTCAGTGATGTTGTAGCGGGCGGTGAAGGTGTTCGACTTCAGGTCGACGTCGTTGGCCGGCACGCCGCCGCTGGTTTCCGTCCAGCCGTCGCTCGAGCCGACCCAGCCGAGCTTCAATTCGCTGTTCTCGCTCGGGCGGATTGTGGTCTTGAGCAGGCCGCTCAGCACGTCGAAACCGGTACCGGCGACGGTGTCGCCGCTGCCATTCTTGTAGTCGCCGTAGTCGCGGTAGACGATGTTGCCCAGCACATCCAAATCGTCGTTGAATTTGTAGGCGCCGCTGGCGCTGGCGGTCCAGCCCTTGCCGTTGCTTTCATAGCGCCCGGTGACGGAGCCGGCCCAGGTTTCGCCCGGTCTGAGGAAATCCACCGCATCCTTGGTGTCGAAGAAGACGACGCCGCCAATGGCGCCGGAGCCGTAGGTGTTGGCGGTCGGTCCGCGAATGACGTCAACGGATTTGATGAGCTCGGGATCGACATAGAAGGTCGACTGCGTGCCGTGGTCTGAGCGCTGGAAATTCTGCCTGGCACCGTCGACGATGACCGCGACGCGACCGAAATCCTGCAGGCCGCGGATGTTGATGCTGGAGCTGACGCGTCGCGCATCGGCCTGCACGGCGACACCAGGCACACCGAGCAGCATTTCGTTCGGCGTCGTCGCCATGCGGCGGTCGAGCTGTTCCTGGTCAACATGGCAGGCCGAGGCCAGCGATTCGATTGCCGTCTCGCCGGTGCGGCTGATGACGAGGATCTTGTCCAGCAGGGTCGCGCCGGCGGGCGCCGGCTTGGTGTCCTCGGTTTTCCTGGTCTGGTCGGCCTGGTCAGCGGCCGGCTGAGCGGCCTGCTGAGCGCTGACCGGCGATGTCAGCAGCGCGATCGTCGCTGCCCCCGCAAGCAAGGCCACCTTTGCCATACACCGATGCACCGGACCGGTGCTCGCCAGACCCAGTCGTCCAGAATTTCCCAAGCCCATGCCCCAACTCCAAATTCCAGGTTCGACGCTGGCTGGCTTGGCGCTCGCTGGCTTTTTTCATTCCGTCCGGCGTCTTAAATATTGACTCATTTAGTCCGGTATTGCACTGACTAATAAACATGATGATTCAAGTCAAGAAATGAATCGGCATTTGCAACGCCTAGCCAGTTGCCCGGCACAGGAAAGGGATCGAAAGAGATGAACACCCACAATCCCAACGACTTCCGTTACCGCGTCCGCCGTTCCGAGGAGACGCCGACCCGCTTCGACCGGGTGCCGCTGGCGGTGCGGACGCTGTCCTCCAACACGCTGTTCCAGGGCGAGCACGAGATCGGCATCGAGCACCATGGCGCGCTCTATCGGCTGAAGATCACCCGCCAGGGCAAGCTCATCCTCAACAAGTGACGAAACGACCAAACACGGCAGACAGGTAAGCAGGACATGGACCAGCGCGCAAAACCCGCCCCGCATGAAATCCGGCGGGCGCGGGCAGACAATCCGAAAGCGCGCGAGCGCGATCTTGCCGCCGAGCTCGGTATTTCCGAAGCCGAGCTGGTGGCCGCGCATTGCGGCGACGGTGTCGTGCGCGTCGAGCCCAGGGTCAACGATCTTCTGACCGGCCTCGACGCCGTCGGCGAAGTGATGGCGCTGACCCGCAACGAAAGCGCGGTGCACGAGAAGATCGGCGTCTACGACAAGGTTGTCACAGGCGCGCACAATGCCATGGTGCTGGGCGAAAACATCGACCTGCGTATCTTTCCAAAGGTCTGGGCGCATGGCTTTGCCGTGGAAAAGCGCGACGGTGGCGACATCCGCCGCAGCCTGCAATTCTTCGACGCGGCCGGCGATGCGGTGCACAAGGTGCATCTGCGGCCGGCGTCCAATCTCTATGCCTACCAGAAGCTCGTGGCCGCACTCGAATCGCCGAACCAGGAGGCGACCGTGTCTATCGCAGGCCTGGCCGACGACGACGCGGAGACGTCGGGCATTGCCGCAGACATCGATGATCTGCGCGACCGCTGGAGCCGGCTGACCGACGTCCACCAGTTCTTTGGCATGTTGAAAGCGCTGAAGCTCAGCCGCCGCCAGGCCGTGCGCATGGTCGGCCAGGACTATGCCTGGCTGCTCGACAATGACGCCATCGGCGCCATGTTCCACCATGCCGCCGCCGACGGCATGCCGATCATGTGTTTTGTCGGAAACCGAGGCTGCATCCAGATCCATTCCGGCCCGGTCAAGTCGATCAAGCCGATGGGGCCGTGGATCAACGTCATGGACGAGACCTTCCATTTGCATCTGCGCACCGACCACATCCAGGAGGTGTGGGCGGTGCGCAAACCGACCAAGGACGGTCATGTCACCTCGCTCGAAGCCTATGGCGCCGACGGCAAGATGATCATCCAGTTCTTCGGCAAGCGCCGTGAAGGCGAGGGCGAGCGCGACGACTGGCGGTTCCTTGCCGAGAACCTGCCGCGCATTCCAAGCCCGACCGCAGCCTGAGGAAACGACGATGATTTCACTGTTCAGGACGCTTGCCGCGGCCATGGGCCTGTCGCTGTTTATTGCCGCCCCAGTGCCGGCCAGCGAGAACGTGGCCGTGTTGGCCGACACGTCGCGGATCGTGGCGATCGGCGGTTCGATCACCGAGATCGTCTACGCGCTTGGCGAGGAAGGTCATCTCGTCGCCCGCGATTCGACCAGCCGCTACCCCGCCGCCGCGGTCGCGCTGCCCGACGTCGGCTATATGCGCCAGCTGTCGCCGGAAGGCGTGTTGTCGGTCAATCCTTCGGGCATTCTGGCGCTGCATGGCAGTGGGCCGAAGGAAGCGGTCGATGTGCTGAAAAAGTCGAGCGTTCCGTTCATCGACGTGCCCGAGCATTACAGCCATGACGGCATCCTGGAAAAGATCCGCATCGTCGGCAAGGCGCTTGGCGTCGACGCCAAGGCCGAGACGCTGGTGGCTGAGACCGACGCCAAGCTGAAGGCGGCCGAGAAGCAGACGGCGTCGATCAAGCAGCGCAAGCGCATCCTGTTCGTGCTGTCGATCCAGGGCGGCAAGATCCTGGCCGCCGGCACCGACACCGCCGGTGACGGCATCATCAAGCTCGCCGGTGCCGTCAATGCGGTCGAAGGTTTTTCCGGCTACAAGCAGATGTCCGACGAGGCCATCGTCACTGCCAGGCCGGACGTGATCCTGGCCATGAAGAATGCCGGCCCGCCGATTGCGGAGGCCGAGCTGTTCGCCATCCCGTCGATCACCTCGACGCCGGCGGGCGAAGGCCGCAAGCTGACCCTGATGGATGGCAGCTATCTCCTCGGCTTCGGGCCGCGCACGGCCGATGCCATCCACGATCTGGCCGCCTCGCTCTATGGCAGCCAGGTCACGGACTGAGCCGATGGTGGATCAGTCGATCGCCGGCGCGGCGGGCAAGGTGGCCGAGGGCGATCGTTCCGGGCGCGCTCGCCTGGTTATTGTGCTCCTGTGTGTGGCGCTTGCCCTTTCGATGTTCCTGTCGCTGAGGTCGGGCGCTTCCGATGCATCGGCCGTTGGTGTCATTCGTGACTGGCTGACCGGCGCCACGCCGGACGACGCCGCGCTTGGTGCCCGCGACCGGTTGATCGTCTACGATATCCGCATGCCGCGCGTACTGCTCGGTGTGCTCATCGGGGCGGCACTGGCCGTATCGGGTGCGGTCATGCAAGGCCTGTTTCGCAACCCGCTCGCCGATCCCGGCCTGATCGGCGTTTCCGCCGGGTCGAGCCTCGGCGCGGTCGCCGTCATCGTGCTCGGCACGACGTGGCTGGCGCCGCTCACTCTGGCGCTCGGCGGGCTGGCCTTGCCGCTCGCCGCTTTCTGCGGCGGCCTTGCGGTCACGCTGGTGCTCTACCGCGTCGCCACGCGGCAGGGGCGCACATCGGTCGCTACCATGCTGCTTGCCGGCATTGCGCTCGCAGCCCTTGCCATGGCGCTGACCGGTATCCTGATTTTCATGGCCGACGACCGGCAGTTGCGCGACCTGACCTTCTGGCAACTGGGCTCGCTGGGCGGCGCGACCTGGCCGAAGATCGCTTCCGTCGGTCCGATCATCATCCTGGCGCTTGCGGCAATGCCGTTCCTGGCCAAAGGCCTCAACGCCCTGGCGCTCGGCGAGGCGACGGCCGGACATCTCGGCATCCCGGTACAGCGGCTGAAATACACCGCGATCGTCGGCGTCTCGGCAGCGGTCGGCGCCTCTGTCGCAGTCAGCGGAGGCATCGGTTTTGTCGGCATCGTCGTGCCGCATCTGCTGCGGCTGCTGATCGGTCCGGACAATCGCTATCTTTTGCTCGCATCGGCGCTGCTCGGCGCCTCGATGCTGCTTCTTGCCGACGCAGTTGCCCGCGTCATCGTGGCGCCGGCCGAATTGCCAATCGGCATCGTCACGGCGATCGCCGGCGCGCCGTTCTTCCTCTGGATCCTGCTGCGCAAGCGCGGCGTAATCGACTTGTGAGGCGGCATGATCGAAGCACGCGATGTCTCGGTGGCGATCGGCGGCAAGCGCATTGTTGCCAATGTCGATTTCGTCGCGCGGCCGGGCGAAATTGCGGCAATCGTCGGACCCAACGGCTCGGGCAAGACGACGTTTTTGAAGGCGTTGTCGGGCGATCTGGCGTTTGCGGGGACAGTGGCCGTCAACGGGCGCGACCTCTCCGCGATGAAGCCGGTGGAGGCCGCGACTGTGCGTGCCGTGCTGCCGCAGGCCGCGACGCTGTCCTTTCCCTTCACCGTGCACGAAGTGGTCAGGCTCGGCCTTATCGGCGGCCGTTCCGGCGTTCTGCCGGGCGAAGATGATCGTCTGCCCGAGCGGGCGCTGGTGCGGGTCGACCTCGACGGCTTTGCCGGCCGCTTCTATCAGGAGCTTTCGGGCGGCGAACAACAGCGTGTGCAACTGGCGCGCGTGCTGTGCCAGGTCTGGGCGCCGGTGCTCGACGGCAAGCCGCGCTATCTCTATCTCGACGAGCCGGTCTCCAGCCTCGATATCAAGCACCAGCTGATCATCATGAACATCGCCCGCGATTTCGCCCGGCGCGGCGGCGGTGTGATCGCCATCCTGCACGACCTCAATCTGACGGCCATGTATGCCGACCGGATTTTCGTGATGCATCGCGGCCGGCTCGCCGCCGACGGTTCACCGCAGGAGGTGCTGAGCGACGATCTGATCGAAAAGGTGTTCGATTGTCGGCTAAGGGTCGGTGTGTTGCCGGCGGCGAGCATGCCGTTCGTCTTGCCGCAGTCAGCCGCCTAAAAGCGCGTCGCGTTTGAACGGACTCAGGCGACGCGCTTTAGGTCTTTGTTTTTATGCATGTCGTTGTCTCAAAACCGGGGCCACTTTTGAGCGACATGCACTAGAAAACTCAGGCGGCCGGAGCTCGCTGGACCAGCATGTCGATGCCGAGCAAATGACGCACATTCGGGCGCGCCGCCACCATATCGGCGATGGTGTAGCGGGAGAGTACGGCAAAGAAGGCGTTGAGCGCCTCGCGCAGCGCCGAATTCAGCTGGCAGCTGTCGACCAGCGGGCATTCGGCGGCGTCGTTTTCGAAGCACTCGGCCATGGCGAAGCTCTCTTCGGTCACCCGTACGACGTCGAACAGGCTGATCTGCTCGGCGGGGCGGCCGATCCTCACGCCGCCATTCCTGCCGCGCACCGTCTCGACCAGGCCATGCTCGACCAGCGGCTGCAGGATCTTGAACAGGAAAAGCTCCGACACCGAATAGGCGGCCGCAATCTCGGGGATGCGGCTCAGGCGATCGTTGTTGGCGGCGCAATACATCAGGATGCGCATGGCGTAGTTGGTCTGGCGCGTCAGCCGCATTTAATTCCTCACCCGAGTGCTGGCGCGCTGGAACTGCACCAGATTTTAGATTGTGCTGGTGCGGCTTTCTCACCCGGAGTTTCGGATTCGCCCACACTGGCCCGATCGGAATATGGCCTATACCTTGGAACAATTCCAGACTGGGATTTCATGATAGATGAACATTCTCGTCAACTTTGCGTGCGAAACCGGCAATTCCCGGACGAAATCGGCCCATCCGATCATGCTACGGGCCCAAACACCCCCTAAATAGCCCATGCCAGATAGCCAAGAGATCGATGAGGAGCGGCGTATCATGTCCCAATCGGCTTCGTCCCTGGCGCCTGGCGGTTTTGATGCCGAGACGGGCGCCAAGCTTTTCGCGTTGCGGCGGACAAAGTTCCTCGCCACGGCTGCGCTGGTGCTTTGCGTCGTGGTTTTTGCCGTGGCCAAATCGTTCGAGGCCAAGTATCCGTGGCTGGGCTTCGTGGCGGCCTTCGCCGAGGCGGCGACCATTGGCGGCCTGGCCGACTGGTACGCGGTGGTGGCGCTGTTCAAGCGGCCGCTGGGCCTGCCGATCCCGCACACCGCCATCATCCCAGCGAACCAGAACCGCATCGCCGATAATCTGGGCCGCTTCATCGAGGTCAATTTTCTGGCGCCGGAGCCGGTGCGGGAAAAGCTGGCCGAGGTCGATTTTGCAGCACTCGTCGCCGACTGGCTGACTGACGCCGAACGCTCTGCCGGCCTGTCACGCTTCGTCGTACGGCTGGTCCCGCAGACGCTTGCGGCGATCGAGCAATCCGGCCTGCGCGGCTTCGTCACCAGCCGCATGCTGGAGCAGATCGACAAGGTGCCGCTGGCGCCGCTCGCGGCCGAATTGCTGTCGGCACTGACCGACGACCGCCGCCACCAGAAACTCTTCGACGAATTCACCAGGGTGATCGGCCGGTTCCTGAACGATGAAGAGGCGCTGGCGACCATGCGCGAGAAAATCCGCGAGGAATTGCCGTCGCTGTTCAACCTGTTCAGAGCCGACGCCTATCTGCTGAAAAAGATCGTCGCTTCCGCCGGTTCGCTGCTTGACGAGGTGCGGGCCGACCCCGACCATCCGATGCGCGCCGAATTCGACCGTTTCGCGCACAGCTTCATCGAGCGGCTCAGAACCTCGAAGCAATACGCCAAACGGGCCGAGAAGCTGAAGCGCGATTTCCTGGCGCGGCCGGAAGTGAAGTCGCTCGCCGGCGACATGTGGCAGAGCCTCAGCGTGTTCATCGAACAGGACGCCAAGGCGGAGAATTCGATTGTTCGCGCGCATCTCGCCAACATGTTCGTCGAGGTCGGCCGCCATCTCTCAGGCGATCCGCAGATCAGGGCCGACATGAACCGGGGCTTTGTCGTGGCGCTGTCGTCGTTCGTGGAGAGCCAGAAGAGCGGTGTGTCGACATTCATCGCCGACCAGGTCAAGCGCTGGGACCTCGCCCAGCTGACGAGGCTGATCGAGATGAACATCGGCAAGGACCTGCAATATATCCGCTTCAACGGCATGATTATCGGCGGATTGGCGGGTATCGTGCTCTACACGGCGGAGAGGCTGTTTCTCGCTGGCTGATGCTGCATTTGCCGCTGAATTGCTTGGGCGTGCGAATGGACACACGGCGCGCGAGTGCTATTGTCCAGAACAGGGTTCAGCATTTGCGACAACTGGGGAGCACGAGCAATGGCCAAACAACCCGACTCCGATTCGTTCCTGGACATGTTCAGCCGGTTCGGCCGTGACCTGAAGGTGCCGAATGTCGAGGCGATCCTCGCGCATCACCGCAAGAACCTCGAGGCGCTGGAAAGATCCGCGCGGGCGGGAGCTGCCGGCGCGACCTCATTGTTGTCCAGACAGCGCGAGATGCTGCAGGACACGCTGCGTGAAGTCAGCGACATGGCGCAGAGCTACAAGGCGCCGGGCAATCCCCAGGAACTGATGACAAAACAGGCGGAGTTCGCCAGGAAATCCTTCGAAGCCGCCCTGAAAAATGCCGGCGAAGTGGCCGAGCTGGTCAAGAAATCCGGCACCGAATCGATCGAAATCCTGCGCAGCCGCATCAAGGAAGCGATGGAGGAAATCCGCTCGGGCTATGACAAGAAGTGACTCTCAACGCAACCATGAGAGGAGTGGCCGGTTGCGGCGCATGAGCATGGACGAGGGACGCTGTTTGGCGGAAAATGGCGGAACGGAATCGCAACGGGCGAATTGACAGGAGCCGTCCGTTCGTGGTCCGAGGCACTGGGAGCCACCGGGAAAGCAGGAATGACGGAACTACGGCCGAAAACGCCGCCGACCTTCGAGCAGTTAAGGGCGATGGCCGGGCAGGAGCTCGGCGTGTCGGAATGGACGACCGTCGACCAGAACCGCATCAACCAGTTTGCCGAATGCACAGGCGACCATCAGTGGATCCACGTCGATCCGGAGCGGGCGAAGCGGCAGAGCCCATTTCGCACCACGATCGCGCATGGCTATCTGACGCTGTCGATCATCGGCGCGCTGGCGCTGGGCATGGGCATCGTCCCCGAAAACACGCAAGCCGCCTTCAATTACGGCTTCGACAAGGTGCGGTTCCTGGCGCCCGTCAGGGTCGGCGCACGCATCCGGCTGCGCACGACGCTGTTGTCGGTGGAGGACAAGGGGCCGGGCAAGTATCTGATGAAGGCCGCCAATACGGTCGAGATCGAGGGCGAACAGAGGCCGGCGCTGACCGCCGAAACGCTGGTCATGCTTTATGAGCGGCGCAAGCGGGCGGGAGCGTAAGCTCCCTATCTTCGGTCATGATGGCTGTTGCCGCACCGACAGCCTGCCGCCGGCGCGGGTCGAGAGCAGTGCCAGCAACAGCGCAGCCACCGCCAGGACCGTTGCCGTCTGAAAGGTAACCTGCATGCCGCGCGCGGCTGCCGCTGAGGTCAGCATGTCCTGGCTTTGCCGTTCTCCCGTCGAGGCAGCCGCAAAAATGGCGCCCATAAGCGATGCGCCGGTGATCAGGCCGAGATTGCGCGACAGATTGAGCAGGCCGGACACCACGCCGCGCTCGCCGGCAGCGACACCGCTCATGACGGCGGCATTGTTGGATGTCTGGAACAGGGCGTACCCGAAGCAGGTGACGGCGATCGGCACGATATAGCTGGCAATGCCGAGTTTTGTTGCGGCGAGCGACAACAATGAGGTTCCGACGGCAAGACTGAACAGTCCGACGACCATCATCCTGTGCGCGCCGAAGCGATCGGTGAGGCGGCCGGCGACGAGCGCCGAGAGCGCGGAGACCAGCGGACCTGTCGACAGGACCACGCCGACCATCGCAGCATCGAGCCCCAGCGCTCGCGACAGATAGAATGGAGCGACCACCAGGGTCGCCATCATCACTGTGGCGACAACGAGGTTCGTGGCGAGGCTGGCGCTGAGCCGGATGTCGTACAACCGGGCAAGCCGGATCAAGGGATTCTTCGCCCTCTTCTGCGCGACGCCGAACAGAACGACGCCGATGCCGGCGGCAACCAGCAGGCCGGTGTTGAGGGCGCCGAAATGGCCGCGGCCGAGCGTCATGGCCAATGCATAGGCGGCCAGCGTCAGGGCCAGCAAGACCGTCCCGATCGCATCGAAGCTGTTTTGAGCTGCTTCCGCAGTCTTGTCGCGGGCAGGCAGGGCCAGCGAGGCGAGGGCAAAAGTCAGGAGGCCGAGCGGCACATTGACGAGGAAGATCGCCCGCCAGCCGAAGCCGGCGATCAGCAAGCCGCCGAGCGAGGGTCCGAGCGTCGTGCCGATCGCCGACATGGCGCCGAGCAGGCCCATGGCGCTGCCGGTTCTCTCCTTGGTCACGGTCTCCGCGACAAAGGCCAGCGTCAACGCCATCATCAGCGCGGCACCCAGTCCTTGTACGGCGCGCGCCGCAATCAGCAGCCAGAGCGTCGGCGCCAGGCCGCAGAGCACCGAAGCCAGTGTGAACAGCGCGATGCCGCCGAGCAGCAACGGCCGGCGGCCGAGCATATCGGCCAGCCGACCGGCGCTGACGATCAGGGCCGTGATGGCGAGCAGATAGGCGAGAACCACCCATTGCACGGACTGGAACGGCGCACCGAACGCCTGCATGAGGGAAGGCAGTCCGACGCTGGCAATGCTGGTTCCAAGCGACGACAGCAGCGTGGCGAGCGACAGGCTGGCCAATGCCAAGACAGGAGAGTGGGCCAGGCCTGCGGACCGGGTGTTGTGCGGCGCCGATGCGCACTCGTTCTGCTCAGCAATTGCCATGGCGATTTCCTCCTTGTCAGTCCCGCAACCGGACCTGTCGGAGATCTAGTCGTCAGGATGGAATGGCGGAAGGCGCATCATTTGCATCTTATTCGTGCACCAAACGCCATGGCATGTGCTACAATCCGCCGATGGCATCGCCAGATCTCAATCTGCTGTTCGCTCTCGACGTCCTGCTGACCGAAGGTAGCGTGGCTCGCGCGGCAACCCGGCTGCGGCTCAGCCCTTCGGCGATGAGCCGCACGCTGGCGCGGCTGCGGGAAGCGACCGGCGATCCGCTGCTGGTCCGCGCCGGCCGCGGCCTGGTCCCGACGCCGCGCGCGGAGGCATTGCGGCAGCAGGCCGGCCGTGTCGTCCACGATGCGGAAACGCTATTGCGTCCCGCCAGGCTGCTCGATCTGGCAAAGCTGAACCAGATCTTCACGCTGCGCACCAATGAAGGGTTCGTCGAGGAATTCGGGCCGCGTCTTGTCGCCCGCATCCAGGCCGAGGCGCCGGGCGCGCGGCTGCGCTTTAGGCCCAAATCCGACAAGGATGTCGCCTCGCTGCGCGACGCGGACATCGACCTCGAAATCGGCGTTGCCGGCGAGGCCGGACCTGAAGTGCTGATACAGGCGCTGTTTCGCGACCGCTTCGTCGGTGCTGTGCGAGCCGGCCACCCTTTGAGTGAAGGCGCGGTAACGCCTGAACGCTACGCGGCCGGCCGCCACATCAGCGTTTCACGGCGGGGTCGGGAAAGAGGGCCGATCGATCAGACTTTGGCGCTGCTCGGCCTGCAGCGAACCGTGGCGTGCATGGTCTCCGGCTTTTCGGCTGCACTCTCCATGGCGCGCGCTTCGGACCTTATTGCCAGCGTGCCCGAACGGCACACGCAAGGCGCACGCGCCGGCATGGTCAGCTTTCTGCTGCCGGTCGCCACGGTGGAGGTCACCATCTCGATGCTCTGGCATCCACGGCTCGATGCCGATCCGGCGCAACGCTGGCTGCGAGATTGCGTTCGGGAGGTCTGCGCGGCCTCCCGCTGAGCCCTCAGCGCGCCATTGCCCCCTTGAGCACCCTGAAAATCCGCTCGTCCTGGCACTGGGCAACGTTGAAGCGCAGGAAGCGGCTGGCGGTTCCCGACAGGCTGAATGCGTTGCCGGGCGCCAATACGATGTTGTCGGCCAGCGCGCGGCGGGCGATTTCGGCTGCGTCCACGCCATCGGGCAGGCCGCACCACAGGAACAGTCCGGCGGGCTGGTCGATCCAGGGCGCGATGCCGATCGCCTTCAGGCGCGCGCTCGTCTCGCCCATGGCGCGGGAAAGGCGCGCGCGCAGCAGATCCATGTGCTTGCGGTAGCTGCCATCCCTAAGCAGCGTCAGCACCAGTTCGGCCGCCAGCCTGCCCCCGCCGAAGGTGGTGGCGATCTTGAGGTCGGTGAGCTGTTCGATCCAGTCGCGGGGTGCGGCGATAAAGCCGCAGCGCACCGAGGCCGACAGCGTCTTGGAGAAGCTGCCGATATGGACGACGCGGTTGAGGCCGTCGAACGCCGCCAGCCGAGGCGCTGGGCTGTGCTCGAAATCGGCGAAGATATCGTCCTCGATGATGGTCAGGTCCGACTGGTCGGCGAGTTTCAGCAGCCGGTGCGCAGTGACCGGCGACAGGATCGCGCCGGTCGGGTTGTGGATGGCGGAATTGGTGATGTAGAGGCGCGGCCTGTGCTCGGCGAGCGCCTGCGCGAACATCTCGATGTCCGGCCCCGATGGCGTGTAGGGCACGCTGACGACCTTGGCGCGGTGGGCGCGCAGCAGTGCGTGGAAATTGAAATAGCAGGGGTCGTCGACCAGCACGGTATCGCCGGGTTCGATCAGGAAGCGGCACAGAAGATCGATGGCCTGCGTGCCCGATTCGGTCAGCATGATCTGTTCGGGCGAGACCTCGATGCCGTGGCCGGCCATGCGCCGCGCGAGCAATTGCCTGAGCGGCGGCAGGCCGAGCGGCGTGCCGTAATCGGCGAGGTCGACATCGTCGGCGCGCGCCACGGTGCGCAGCGCCCGGCGCAAGGCGGCCTGCGGCATCCATGAGGCCGGCATCCAGCCGCAGCCGGGTTTCAGCATCTCGTCGCCGGCTTCCAGCGACTGGCGCGAAACCCAAAGCGGATCGACAGCGCGGTCGAGCCGCGGGCCGATCTCGGCCAGCGACAGTGGCGCCAGCGATCCGGCGGCATAGAAACCCGAGCCCGGCCGTGAGCGTATCGCGCCTTCGGCAGCGAGCCGCTCATAGGCTTCGACCACGGTCGACTTGGACACCTGCATGGCCTTGGCAAAGGCGCGGATCGAAGGCAGCCGCGCGCCTGGCGTCAGGCTGCGCGCCGATATCCGCTGGCGGATGGTCGCCATGACAGTTTCCACAAGCGTGGTCGCGACAGGAGGGTGCGCATTGCCGGTTTCCAAAATGAGTTCGGTCATCTGTATTGCTCTGATAGCCATTACAGTTTTGCGGAATTGTACTGCATTGTCTCTGGCTGCACCATAGGCACTTGCCCAATAGAGGGCGAAAGCAATGGAGCCTGGAATGGACAAGACCGCGAGCGGCTGGATGAACGGATTCATCGGCGTGTTGATCTTCTCAGGCTCGCTGCCGGCAACGCGCGTGGCCGTGGCCGATTTCGATCCGATATTCCTGACCTCGGCCCGCGCCGCGATTGCCGGACTTCTCGGTCTCGCCATGCTGATGCTGTTTCGGCAGAAACGCCCGGAGCGCGGCGATTTTCTGTCGCTGGTGATCGTCGCCCTTGGCGTGGTTGTCGGCTTTCCCTTGCTCACCGCGCTGGCGCTGAAGCACGTCACCTCTGCGCATTCCATCATCTTCGTCGGCCTGCTGCCGCTGGCCACCGCGATCTTCGGCGTGCTGCGCGGTGGCGAGCGTCCGCACCCGGCCTTCTGGCTGTTTTCCTGCATCGGCAGCGCGCTGGTCGCCGGTTTTGCCCTGATGCAAGGCGTGACGGCCTCACCTGTCGGCGACGGCCTGATGCTGGCCGCCATCATCGTCTGCGGCCTGGGCTATGCCGAGGGGGCGGCATTGTCGCGCAGGCTGGGCGGCTGGCAGGTGATCTGCTGGGCGCTGGCGATCTCGCTGCCGATCATGCTGGTGCTGACCTTTGCGACGCTGCCGTCGTCCTTCGCCGGCGTCGGCTCCGGCGCCTGGGCGGGTCTCGCCTATGTCTCGCTGTTCAGCATGCTGATCGGCTTCGTGTTCTGGTACCGTGGCCTCGCCCAAGGCGGCATCGCTGCCGTCGGGCAGTTGCAGCTACTGCAGCCCTTTTTCGGCCTGGCGCTGGCAGCGTCGCTGCTGCACGAGCAGGTCAGCCCGCTGATGGTGGTCGTCACGCTCGGCGTGGTGGCTTGCGTGTTCGGGGCGAAGAAGTTTGCACGCTAGGGGTTTGGTGGTGGAGGGCGACTCCGCCCTAGAACTTCGTCACCACCCCAATGCCAATCCCCTCGAACCCGCCCATTGCCATCAGCGCCGCAGGCGCCTCGTCGAGGCTGATCTTTCTGCCGACCAGCAGTTCGGGCTTGAGCTTGCCGGTGCGGATCATTTCCATCATGGCGGGGTAGCGGTAGGCCTGCATGCCGTGGCTGCCGAGGATTTCCAGCTCGAAGGCGATCACCTTGTCCATGGGCACTTGCGGGCGGGCGTGTTCGCCCAGCATCAGGCCGACCTGCACATGGCGGCCGCGCCGGCGCAGGTTCGCGATCGAATTGAACGAGGTCGTGGAGTGGCCGAGCGCGTCCATCGACATATGCGCGCCGCCATTGGTGATCTGCTTGACCGCCTTGACCACGTTCGGCGTGGTCGAGGCGTTGATGGTCGCCACGGCGCCGATCTTTTTGGCGAAGTCCAGTTTCTCGTCGGTGAGGTCGATGGCGATGACATTGGCGCCCATGGAACTGGCGATCATGATCGCCGACAGGCCGACGCCGCCGCAGCCATGCACCGCCACCCATTCCCCCGGCGTCACCCGGCCCTGGTCGACAATGGCGCGAAACGAGGTGACGAAGCGGCAGCCGAGGCTGGCGGCGGTGGCGAACTCCATCTCCTCGGGCAGGCGTACGAGATTGGTGTCGGCATGCTCGATAGCGACATATTCGGCAAACGATCCCCATGCGGTGAATCCCGGCTGCGTCTGGTGTTCGCAGACCTGATGATTGCCCGAATTGCATTCGAAGCAGCGGCCGCAGCCGACGCAGAACGGCACGGTGACGCGCTCGCCGGCCTTCCAGCGGGTGACCTGCTTGCCGACGGCGACGACGATGCCGGCCAGTTCATGGCCCGGCACATGCGGCAGTGTGATACCATCGTCATGGCCCATCCAGCCATGCCAGTCGCTGCGGCAGAGCCCGGTCGCCTCGACCTTGATGACGACGCCGTCGGCGGCCGGTTTAGGATCCGGCACGGTCTGGATTCTCGGCGCTTCGCCGAATTTTTCGAAGACGACGGCTTTCATCGGCAACTCTCCGTGCTCTGCTCCGGCATTGTGAGCCTATTCGGCATCTATCTGATTCTCCGGCGCTGCCTTCTGAAAGGCCGGCAGCGCCATGCAGGCGGCGTGGATGCGCGAGATCTCGGGGTAGGGTGTCAGGTCGACTCCGAAGCGGGCGTTGCTGGCGATCTGGGCGACCAGGCAGATGTCGGCGAGGCCCGGTGCGTCGCCATGGCAAAATGTGCCGGTCTCATCCGATGAAGCCAGAATCTTTTCAAGCGGCTGGAACCCTTCGTTCACCCAGTGGCGAAACCAGTGGATGACATCCTGGTCGCCGGCGCCGAACAAAGTGCGCAGCGAGGTCAGCACGCGCAGATTGTTCACCGGGTGGATGTCGCAGGCGATCATCTGCGCCAGCATTCGCACGCGCGCCCGGCCGAGCGCGTCCTTCGGCAACAGCGGCGGTTCGGGATGGGTCTCGTCGAGATATTCGATGATCGCCAGCGACTGCGTCAAAAGCGTGCCGTCGCCCAGGATCAGCGCCGGCACCAGCCCCTGCGGATTGACCGCTAGGTAAGCCGGCTCCAGATGGTCGCCATGACGCAGATGATGCGGCACGTAATCGTAGGTCAGGCCCTTCATCTCGAGCGCAATGCGTGCGCGATAGGAGGTGGAGGAGCGATAATAGTTATGGAGGACCAGATCGCTCATCGGATTACGGCTTGTCGGTGGAATTTTGGCCGATGGGATCTTGGCCGATGGTGATCTCGATGGTGCCGATGCTGTCGACACCGCCGGTCACCGTCTGACCCGGCACTACCGCGCCGACGCCGGCCGGCGTGCCGGTGAAGATCAGGTCGCCCGGTTGTAGTACAACCGACTCGCTGCAAATCGAAACGATATCGGCAATCGGCCAGATCAGTTCGGCGAGGTCCCCATCCTGCTTCACCGCGCCGTCGACGGCGAGCCAGATGCGGCCCTTTTGCAGGTGGCCGGATTTGGCGGCTGATACCAACGGGCCGCAGGGCGCCGAGCGGTCGAAGGCCTTCGACCAGTCCCACGGCCGGGCTGCTTTCTTGGCCTCGTCCTGCAGGTCGCGGCGGGTGAGGTCGATACCGACGCCGTAGCCCCAGACATGGTCGAGCGCCTGCGCGCGAGGAATGCGGAAGCCGGCCTTGCCGACCGCCGCGACCAACTCGATCTCATGGTGCAGGTTCTTGGTCAGCGGCGGGTAGGGGATCGTGGTGCCGGAATCGACCACCGCATCGGCCGGCTTGGTGAAAAAGAAGGGCGGGTCGCGCTCGTCATTGCCGAGTTCGCGGGCGTGCGCGGCGTAGTTACGGCCGACGCAGAATATGCGGCGCACCGCAAAGCGCTCGGCCGAGCCTTCTATGGCGACCGATGGTGTTGCGGGCAGGGGAAGGACGAAGTCTGTCATGCGCGGGTCTCTGCTTGGGATCTTGACGGCACATTTGACCGATTTGAACCGCCGGGCAAGGCATCAGCGTCCGCAAAAGCATCGGCTGCGCCTTGATTGTCTGATAAAGTCGGCTTCGCCTCCGGGGGTTAAGATGGCGATAGACTATTTGCCAATAAGCTGCCCATACCAGCGGGAGTATCCTGCCCAGGGAGGACTGAAACGAACACCATGACCGCAGTGAACGATCGCGCCCGGTTTCTGATCATCGACGACCATCCGCTGTTTCGCGAGGCGCTGCACAGCGCCGTGCAGATGGCGTACCCGGAAGTCGACACGGTGGAGGCGCGCTCGATCGCCGAAGCGCTTGATCTCCTGGGTGGGATAAAACCGTTCGATCTGGCGCTGCTCGATCTCAACATGCCCGACGTTCATGGCTTCGACGGCTTGCTGCAGCTCAGGACCCGCCATCCGCGACTGCCGGTGGTTGTCGTCTCGGGCTATGAGGAGCCGAAGATCATTTCAGAGGCACTGTCCTATGGTGCGGCCGGCTTCATCCCGAAGTCAGCGCGCAAGAGCGATCTCGCCGCCGCCATCCGCTCGGTGATGGAAGGCGCGATCTATGTACCTGAAAACTATGAGGGACAGCCGCCGGACGCCGACAGCACAGACCGCGCCGACATGGTGCAGCGGCTGGCGAAACTGACGCCGCAGCAGCTGCGGGTGCTGCAGATGCTGCGCCAGGGCCTGCTCAACAAGCAGATCGCCTACGAGCTGCAGGTCGGCGAGACCACGGTGAAGGCGCATGTCTCGGAGATCCTGCGCAAGCTAAACGTCTACAGCCGCACGCAAGCGGTGATCGAGGTGTCGAAGCTGGACAATGCGGAGTTGTTCAGGGATCAGGCGGGGTTTTGATCTTACCCTCCCCCTTGTGGGGAGGGTCGATCCGCGAAGCGGAGCGGCGTGGGGGAGCTTGGCGCTGCACCCCGCCCCGGCGCTGCGCGCCGACCCTCCCCATCGAGGGGAGGGTATGGGGCTCAAGCCAGCAGATGCGCCAGCAGCGCCCTTAGCTGCGCCGGCTTTAGCGGCTTCCGCATCAGCTCTATGCCTGCGGCGCGGGCTGCCTTGGCGACGGCCTCCGATCCGTCGGCGGTGACGATCAGCGCCGGCACGGCGCGGCCGAGATAGTTGCGGACTTCGGCTATTGTTGCGGTGCCGAGGTCGCCGTCGTCGAGATGCTGGTCGGCAATGACGATGTCGGGCACCCAGTCGGTGTCGCCAAGCAGGCTGAGCGCATCCTCGGTCGAGGTCGCGGCGCGCACCAGGCACTGCCAGCGCTCGAGCAGGAAGGTCATCGCCTGCAACACGTCGGCGTCATTTTCGACCAGCAGGACCTTGGTGCCGAACAGGCCGTAGCCGCGCGGCCGCTCCATCTCGGCAAGGCTGGCGATGGCGTCGGCGCTGGCGCCGATGCCGACCGGCACGTCGATGTGGAAGATGGTGCCGCGCCCAACCCT
Source organism: Mesorhizobium sp. M0514 (assembly GCF_040321145.1). NCBI lineage: Bacteria > Pseudomonadati > Pseudomonadota > Alphaproteobacteria > Hyphomicrobiales > Phyllobacteriaceae > Mesorhizobium > Mesorhizobium sp. M0514. The sequence goes on along the minus strand of NZ_JAMYQZ010000009.1, from coordinate 51,290 downwards.
CGAGGAGAACGTCACGGGATGACCGAGCGCGGCGGCCATGCGCCGCACGATGGCAAGGCCCAGGCCCAGCCCGCCGCCGGAGATCCCGGTGTCGGCTGGAATGGCGGAGCCGCGATGGAACTCCTCGAACACCGCCTCGCGCTGGTCGTCGGGAATGCCGCAGCCGGTGTCGGCGACATCGATGCGGATGGTATCGCCGCGATGCCTTGTGCCGACAAGCACGCCGCCCGAAGGGGTATAGCGCAGCGCATTGGACAGGATGTTCTGCAGGATGCGGCGCAAGAGCGTGCGGTCCGAACGCACCACGGCGCTGACCGGGCGGAACTTCAGCGCCAGCCCCTTCATCTCGGCCACCGGCAGGAAATCCGACCGGAGCGAGGAAAACAGCGTCTCCAGATTGACGTCGCCAATGTCGGGCCGGACCACGCCGGCGTCGAGCTTGGAAATGTCGAGCAGCGTGCGCAACAGGTCTTCCATCGTCTCCAGCGAGCGCTCGACCTGACGGACGAGTTTCTTGCCCTCGTCGCTGGTCTGCACTTCGGCCAGTGCCGAGACCGAGAGGTGGGCGGCGTTCAGCGGCTGCAGCACGTCATGGCTGGCGGCGGCCAGGAACCTGGTCTTGGACAGGTTTGCCAGCTCGGCGTTTTCCTTGGCGGCGCTGAGGTCGATGTTCGACTGTTCGAGCCGGCGCAAGGTCGAGTGCAGTTCCTCGGTGCGGATGCGCACCCGGTTTTCAAGTGAAATCGCGGTCTGGAACAGCGAGAAGGCATTGCCTTGCTGGTCCATCGAGCGCTCGACGCGGCTGACCAGAGCGGCGTTGATCTTCTTCAGCCTGTCGACGTCGTCGATGTCCCTGAGCGGCATGGGCTATTCCGCCGCCTGGCGTTCGCCGAAGGCGATGCCGGTGAAGGTTTGGTTCAGATGCATCGAGCGGTACTGTTCGCCATAGGTGCCGAAGCCGATGACATTGTTGACCCGGTAGAGCTCCGAAATGTCGCGGAACACCTGGCGGTTGCGCGCATCGAGCCGGCGCAGCACGCAATCGAAGCCGAGGATCATGTCGATGCCGCCGAGCCGCTCCTCGACGTCGCGCAGTGCGGCGCGCGTGGATTCCACCATGTCCTTGGGCTGGGCGATGGACAGCACGACGCCGTCGTCTATGGCGCAGAAGAATGACAGCGAGCCGTCGGGATGCATCTTCTGGATCGAGCGGCAGTAAAATTCGCCACCCACTTTCACCACCACCGGGTGCGAAGCGAAGCTCATCGGCGTCAGGTTCTGCGCAACGATGCCGACGGAGGCTGCATACTCCTCAGCCGCATTGGTGGCGTTGAATTCGCGCACGGTGCGGTGGTCCGGATCGGATGCCGTCACCACCAGCTTCTCGTCGGTGGGGATGAAATTGTCGGTCTTGAAGACATGGAACGGAATCTCGGTGGCGACCAGCACAATGATGGCGCTGTCTGACGCTACCTTGCCGTTCGAAATCAGCCTGGTGGTTTCGAATTTCAAATCGTCGCCCGCCGAACCGCCGATCAGCGGGATGTCGTCCAGCCCCCAATGGATGGCCGAGGTCACCGCTTCCTCTGCAAAGGACAGGCCGTCGATGAAGCAGAGCGCGAAAGTGCTTTTGGCATGGCAACTGCCAGTGCGTCCGCGCAGCAGGCGCCGCAAGGCCTCGACTTCATCAGTGATCCTGTCCATGCCCGACGAGGAGAGATTGTCGACCATGGTGCTGACCGCCGAAAACGACGCGGAGGGAAAGAGCAGCGCCAGCACATGGCCTTCCTCCAGGCCCTGGGGGGTAATCTCGCCGGCGGTCGAGCAGGCGGCGTAGGCCAGCGTCGGCGCGTGGGTCTTCAGCCCTTGCGAAAGGACGCTCGCGTCAAACAGGCTCTGGGAGAAGAACAGCAGGGCAAAGCCGGCATCGATGGCTGCGGCCTCGACGGCGACCGCGAGGGCGAACGCATCGGCGTCGGGCTCGTCGGTGGTGAGCGCCGACAGACCGGATGCATAGCTCGTCCGTGAACTGGCCAGAGGCTTCCTCCCGATATCCTCCGACGCTTCCTGCGCGCGCCCGTTTTCTGTCTCTCGGCGCGCTGGCGTCGAGGGCATTGTTGCCCCCTATTCGCTCTTTGGCAATGGGGCGGACAGGCCCATGATTTTCGTTTTCTCCATGACCGAAAGTACAATGAGCGCCGTGTGTTTTTTGCGCTTTGTGCAGTGTACCAATAGCTCATGGCCGAGCGCCAAAGCCGCATCGGCAGCATGACTACCAAGGTCATACCCAGGGAGGATGCATGTCGGACGTTTCGTTTGTCGTGAACGGAAAACGGATCAGCGGCGCTGCCGAGGACCGAACGCTACTGGTTCATTTCCTGCGCGAAAATCTTGGTCTCACCGGAACGCATGTCGGTTGTGACACCTCTCAATGCGGCGCCTGCGTCGTGCATGTCGACGGCAGGGCGGTGAAGTCCTGTTCGATGCTGGCCGTGCAGGCCTCCGGGTCGACCGTGGTGACGATCGAAGGACTTGCCAATGGCGGCGACCTGCATCCGATGCAGGCCGCGTTCAAGGAACATCATGGGCTGCAATGCGGCTTCTGCACGCCGGGCATGATCATGACGGCGACCGACATGATCGCGCGCCATCCCGAAGGCCTTGACGAGGCGACGGTGCGCGCCGAGCTCGAAGGCAACATCTGCCGCTGCACCGGCTACCACAACATCGTCAAGGCGATCCTCGCCGCATCGCAGACGATGGCGAAGGTGCCGAAGGGCAGGGCGAAACAGGCAGCGTAAGAAAGAAGCGAGTAGTGAATAGTGAATAGCGAGTAGTCGGTTTAGCCGAACCGCTCCGAGCACAATTCCCTACTCACTGTTCACTATTCGCTACTCACTATTCGCTATTCCGGAGGAATTCCTATGGGCATTGAAGGCATCGGCGCTCGGGTCGTGCGCAAGGAAGACAAACGGTTCATCACCGGCGCCGGCCGCTATGTCGACGACATGGTGGTTCCCGGCATGAAGCATGCCGCTTTCGTGCGCAGCCCGCACGCGCATGCTCAGATCAAGAAGATCGACGTCAGACGAGCGCAGGCGATGCCCGGCGTCATCGGCGTCTTGACCGGCAAGGAGCTCAAGGCCGACGGCATCGGCAACCTGATCTGCGGCTGGATGATCCATTCCAAGGACGGCTCGCCGATGAAGATGGGCGCGTGGTCGCCGCTGGCGGTCGACAAGGTGCGCTATGTCGGCGATGCGGTCGTCATCGTGGTGGCGGAAACCAAGGGCCAGGCCCGCGACGCGGCCGAAGCGGTCGAGATCACCTACAAGGAATTGAAGGCGGTGGTCGATGCCACCAAGGCGCTGCAAAAAGGTGCGCCGCAGGTCCATGCCGATGCCGAGGACAATCTGATCTTCGACTGGGAGATCGGCGACGCCAAGGCGACCGACGCGTCGATCCAGGCGGCGGCCCATGTCACCCGCATGAAGATCGTCAACAACCGGCTGGTTCCCAACGCCATGGAGCCGCGCGCGGCCCTTGGCCATTACGACAAAGCCGAGGACCATTTTACCTGCTGGACGACGTCGCAGAACCCGCATGTCGCGCGGCTGGTGATGAGCGCCTTCTACAATGTCGCACCGGAAAACAAGCTGCGCGTCATTGCGCCCGATGTCGGCGGCGGCTTCGGCTCGAAGATCTACATCTATCCCGAAGAGATCGTCTGCCTGTGGGCGTCGAAGAAGACCGGCGTGCCGGTCAAATGGGTTGCCGACCGCACCGAAAGCTTTCTCACCGACGCGCATGGCCGCGACCATGTCTCGACAGTCGAAATGGCGTTCGACAAGAACAACCGGATCACCGGCTTCAAGGTAGACACCATCGCCAATCTCGGCGCCTACATGTCCCTGTTCTCGTCTTGCGTGCCGACCTATCTCTACGCGACGCTGCTGTCGGGCCAGTACAATATTCCCGCAATCCACGCCAATGTGCGCACCGTCTACACCAACACGGCACCCGTCGATGCCTATCGTGGGGCAGGGCGGCCGGAAGCGACCTATTTGCTCGAACGCACAATGGAGACCGCCGCACGCGAACTCGGGGTCTCTCCGGCGGAGTTGCGGCGCATCAATTTCATCACCGAGTTTCCGCACCAGACGCCGGTCATCATGAATTATGACGCCGGCGATTACGGCGCTTCGCTCGATGCGGCGACAAAGGCGTCCGACTATGCCGGCTTTGCCGAACGCAAGGCTGCCGCCGCCAACCAGGGCAGGCTGCGCGGCATCGGCATGAGCTGTTACATCGAGGCCTGCGGCATCGCGCCGTCGGCGGCCGTCGGCTCGCTCGGCGCCGGCGTCGGCCTGTGGGAATCGGCCGAGGTGCGGGTCAATGCCGTCGGCACGATCGAGGTGCTGACCGGCTCGCACAGCCATGGCCAGGGCCATGAGACGACCTTCGCGCAACTCGTCAACCAGCGTTTTGGCGTGCCACTGGACTCAGTCTCGATCGTCCATGGCGACACCGACAAGGTGCAGATGGGTATGGGCACCTACGGTTCGCGCTCGGGCGCGGTCGGCATGTCGGCCATCGCCAAGGCGCTCGACAAGGTCGAGGCCAAGGCCAAGAAAATCGCCGCCCATCTGCTCGAAGCCGACGAGGGCGACATCGTCATCGAGAATGGCGAGGTGAAGGTTGCCGGCACCGACAAGAGCCTGCCCTGGTTCCAGGTGGCGCTTGCCGCCTACACCGCTCACAATCTGCCGGCAGGCATGGAGCCGGGACTGAAGGAAACCGCCTTCTACGATCCGGCGAACTTTACTTTCCCGGCGGGCTGCTACATCTGCGAGGTCGAGATCGATCCGGAAACCGGCACGACCGAGATCGTCCAGTTCGTTGCGGCGGACGATTTCGGCAACATCATCAACCCGATGATCGTCGAAGGCCAGGTCCATGGCGGCATCGCGCAAGGCATCGGCCAGGCGCTGCTGGAAGGCGCGCACTATGACGATAGCGGGCAGCTGCTGACGGCGAGCTACATGGACTACACCATGCCGCGCGCGGACGACCTGCCGTCATTCAAGGTGTCGACCTCGAACACGCCGTGTCCGAGCAATCCGCTTGGCATCAAGGGCTGTGGCGAGGCCGGCGCCATCGGCTCGCCGCCGGCGGTCATCAACGCCATCACCGACGCTTTGGGGATTGTGGACATCGCCATGCCGGCCTCGCCGTCGACGGTGTGGGCGGCGATTAGGGCGAAGAAATGAGTGAGTAGGGAGTAGTGAGTAGGGAATGGGCATTACCGGAGATGACAGCGTCCCTATTCCCTATTCCCTACTCACTACTGCCTAACCACTTCAGGGGAGGATCCCATGTACGCAGTCAACTACCACCGCGCCGCCTCGGTCGCCGACGCCGCCAAGCTGGTGAAGAGCGGCGACGCCAGGCTTTTGTCGGGCGGCATGACGCTGATCCCGGCGATGAAGACGCGGCTCGCCGCACCCTCCGACCTGGTCGACCTGTCGCGGATCAAGGAGCTGCAAGGCGTCAAGGTGTCGGGCAAGACCATCACCATCGGCGCCGCCACAACCCACTACGACGTCGCCAATGACGAGAAGCTGCGGAAGGCCTGTCCGGCGCTTGCGCACCTTGCGTCGCTGATCGGCGACCCGGCGGTGCGCCACAAGGGCACGATCGGCGGCTCGGTCGCCAACAACGATCCCGCCGCCGATTATCCGGCGGCGCTCTTGGCGCTGGGCGCCACCATCGTCACCAACAAGCGCGAGATTTCAGCCGCGAAATTCTTCACCGGCCTGTTCGAAACGGCGCTGAAGGAGGGCGAGATCATCACCGCGGTGAGTTTTACCGCGCCGGCCAAGGCTGCTTACGAAAAATTCCGCAACCCGGCCTCGCGCTATGCGATCGTCGGCGTGTTCGTGGCCAAGGGCAAAGACGGGGTCAGCGTTGCCGTTACCGGCGCCGGAGATGACGGTGTGTTCCGCTCGAAGGAGATCGAAGCCGCACTGGCGAAGAATTTTGCCACATCGGCGCTCGACGGCGTGAAAGTGCCGGCGAAGAATTTGATGACCGACCTCCACGCTTCGGCCGAATACCGCGCCAATTTGATCGCCGTGATGGCCAAGCGCGCGGTGAACGCCGCCAACGCTTGACATCATAAAGCTACTGACAAGGAAAGGGGCCATCGCGGCCCCTTTGTTCGTCTGCGGCGGGCTGTAACTGCCCAGTCCTTGCGGGTTCGCTGCCACGCGCAAATCCGTTGTTTAGGTAATTCCCGTGCAAGAACAGGCGCATACTTCCCAAGGGACTGCCCAGCCCCATTCTCGCACTTGCACAATCTGATATTGCACTGCAATATGTATAGCTAGGCGGAACACGGGGTGGATTCTGCGCGCGGCGGTGTGAGCTGCGCCAAGATCTTGCGTCGTAGAGGATCGGCATGGCCGACATCTCCGCAGCGTCTGTTGCCCTGCCGCGGGCCACAGCCGACAAAGCAGCCAGAGCAAGACTGGCCTATCTCGATGGCTGGCGCGGGCTTTCGATCGCACTGGTGCTGATCGGCCATTTCTTCCCCGTTCCCGGGATCAATCTCGGCGTGCTCGGCGTCGAGTTCTTCTTCGTGCTCTCAGGCCGGCTGATGGGCGAGATACTGTTCATCGAACGCTTTCCGCTGAAAAAATTCTTCAAGCGCCGCTTTTCGCGCATCTATCCCGCGCTGCTGGTGTTCGTGACATCAGCCATGATCGGGCTCTCCGGCACCTTTATCGCCTTCAAATGGAAGGCGGCGCTGACGGCGCTGACATTCACCTACAACTATGCCGGAATTCTCATCACCCGCGCCGGCGCGCTCGACCACATCTGGTCGCTATGCGTGGAAGAGCACGCCTACATCATCCTGGCGCTGATCAGCGTGGCGGTGACCGGGCGGGGCAATGTCGTGCGGCTGCTGGTGACGCTGTCGCTGCTGGCGATGGCCAATGGCGCCATTTCGTACTGGGTGCTCGGCATGGATTACGAGCACAGCTATTGGCGCACCGACGTGCATATCGCCTCGATCCTGCTGTCGGCATCGATCTGCCTGCTCAGGCACGATGACCGGCTGCCGGCATTCCTGAAGGGTCCCTATGTCAGTCTGGTGTCGGCGGCCGCCGCCATTCTGCTGTTCCTCGATCCGGTGCCGACGCCGGTCCACTATCTCCTGGCGGTGCCCTTGCTGGCGCTTGCCGTCAATACGCTGGACACCAGCAGCTGGCATCTGACCGGCCTGCTTTCATCCAGGCCGATGGTGATGATCGGGCTGTGGTCGTACTCGCTCTATCTCTGGCAACAGCCCTTCTACAAATTCGTCGCCGAGCAGGGCAGTGCGCCGATCCCGATGCTGGCGGCTGTCTTCGCCTGTGCATTATGCAGCTACTATCTGGTCGAGAAGCCCGCGCGGGCCTGGCTGAACCGGAATTGGTGAGGGCTACGGACTCCTAATCTTATGCCGCCGTGGCGATCTGCTTGCCGATCATCAGCCGGCGACCCATCAGCCGGCGATCTCCTTGAGGTAGTAGCGCACCGCCTTCTTGCCGCCATGGATCACCGCGTCACCGACCTCGGCAAAGCCAAGCGCCGCATGGAAGGCGTCCGAAGCCGGATTGGGCGGTTCGACATTGACCTCGCAGGTGACGATGCTGTGGCCCGCGCGTGCGACTTCCCCGAACAGATCCTCGTAGAGCCGGCGGGCATGGCCGCGGCCGCGCGCTTGCGCCGCGACGACGACGCGGTCGACATAGACGAAGCGTGGATAGCGCTCGCGGAACCAGAGGAAATTCGGGCTGTCGTAGGCCGCATTCTGGTCGAAGGTCATGATGAAGGCTTCGAGCGTGCCGATGCGCCTGACGTAAAACGCTTCGCCAAGCAGGAAAGACAGCCGTTCGGGCTCGAGCCATGACAGTTCGGCGGCGTGCTCATTGTTGAGTGCGAGGATGGCCGCTTCGTCCTGAGGCGAGACACGGCTGATCGGCGACGGCCCAGTCACGGCTTCGCTCATCATGCTCTGGCCGCCGCAATCGTCGCGGCAACCAGCGCCCCATCGGTGACTGTGGTGCGGTATTCGCGGTCCAGATCGCCGCCGCCCATGCCGACTTGCGGGTTGCGGTAGGCCATGGCGCTCGGTACGTCCTTGAGCGCGGCGAAATGCAGTTCCGTCAGCCCGGTTGATGCCAGCACCCCGGCGATGTTTTCGGGGTCCAGCGCGCCGCAGCCGAGGATGATGATGCGGCCGTCGGCCTGGCGGACGAGATCCGCCAACAGGCCGGCGCCTTCCACCGCGGTGTCCCTCTGGCCGCTGGTCAGCACGCGGCCGACCTTGCAGCGGATCAGCGCTTCCAGCGCCTCGGCCGGGTCGCGGGTCATGTCGAAGGCGCGGTGGCAGGTGACGGCGAGCGGACCGGCGGCATGGACCAGCGCGCCCATGCGGGTTTCATCGATGGTGCCGTCGGCATTGAGGCAACCGACAACGACGCCGGCGACGCCGAGGTCACGAAGCGCTGCGACATCGGCGAGCATCGAGCTGTATTCGGCCTCGCTGTAGAGGAAATCGCCGCCGCGCGGCCGCACGATGACATGGAAGGGAATTGTCGCGCTCTCGAGTGCGGCGCGCACCGTGCCGAGGCTGGGCGTGATGCCGCCTTCGACCAGGCTGGCGCAGAGCTCGACCCGGTCGGCGCCGGCGGCCTGCGCAGCCAGCAGTCCATCGATGCCTTCGACGCAGATTTCGATCAGGGGGCGAGCATTTCCGGCCAAGGGGCGATCCTTCATGATTGCATGACGGCCAGCCCTAGCATCGGCTCGGTTGGTGGGGAAGCCGGAACAGCCAGTCGCTGCTTGGGCCAGCCCGGCAACCCGGCCGATCCGCAATTACTGGCGCAGCACCGTGTTCTTGGCGCCTTGTTCGACCTGGTCGATGACCAGCAGCTTGACCGGGCCGTCGCCGATGTTGGTGGCCTGGTGCCACTGGCCGATCATCTCGATGATGAAATCGCCCGTCTTGTAGGTGTTGCTGTTGCCGGTCTCGACATTCGTCACTTTGAGTGTCCCGGCTTCGACATAGGCGTAGCGGGCAAACGGGTGCTTGTGCACCGGCAGAGTGGCACCGACCGCAATGTCATAGGTTGAAACCAGGACCTGGACATTTTTCTGCGGCAGCACGATCGGCTGGCCGGACGCCGTCTGGCTGCGATCGGCAAGCGGTGTGACGACAACCGGCGGGATGGTACTGTCCAGCGCCCGAGCGGGGTTTGCCGATAGCGCTGCCGCGAACAGCAGCATCGATGCCAGGATCTTTCGCATGGTTCCTCCAGGTTTTACCGCCACCGCGCGGCGCGACGCCAAAGTTCTAACTCTCGTCAGTTACTGGAGACACAACGTCATCCGCCGGTGCCGTCGTCCATCATCGTATTCGTGAGCGCTTCATAGATGTTGCTGCATACCTGAGACCGCGGACAGTGTTTTACGATGAATGCCGGCACGACAGTCAGTGCGGCGGCGATCAGGATTTGCAGGAAGAGAGGAGCAGGCTCGAAGCGTTTGCCAAACAAGGCTCGGCAAGCGAAGTAGAGACTTTGAGCCAGGCATGCCCAGACAAGGACATGCAACAGCGTGCTCGTTGCTCGGGCATAGGGCGTTATGTATCCGTCGGGAAAGCCGACCATGCCAAGGTCGACGAGCCACTGCAGAGCCAGAACGCAGGACAGGCATGCCCACAGAAAGAGCGCCACGCGGGTAACCAAAACTCTGCTGCGATCCACGCTCATATGCAATCGAAGCACAACTGCGCTCGGCCTTCCAGAGCGGCTGCTGCGTGGCTTGGAGTATCGCCTATTTAAGAGTGCGCAGCGTGATCGAATAGCGGTGCCCGGCGACCGGCGGAATGCTGTGCTCCCATTCGTGGCGCGCTGGGCCATTCATGAGATAGACAGATCTCGGCTGAACCTCAATCGTCTCGCGATTCCATTTCGAGCCGTTTTTGCGGCGCAGCCGAAAGCTGCAGGACGCCAGCAGCGAGACGCCGGCGACGAGATCGAAATGCGGCTTGTCGCGATGCCAACCTATGCCCGCGCCCGGCCGATACTCGTTGATGAGCACTTGGGCGAATTCCGTGGCCTGCCTGCCGGCAAAATCCGCGACCTTGTCGCGAAGCGGCAGCAGGAATTTCGGGATGGGCGGCGCTTCGACGACCTGGCGCCGGTCGTAGTCGTAGCGCCAGCCGAAGCCGGCGACCAGCCGGTTGGCAATATGGCCATGGAAATCGAACGGCTTGAAGGACAGTTCATTGAGGTGACGGACCAGTTCCGCCTCTTCGTCCGTTGTGATCAGGCTAGGCCGGTAAGAAAATCCTTCCGGCAACGCGTCGGCCGCGCCGAAGAGATCGCCCTGGCTGGCATATGCTGTTGTGCTGGATTTCGTCTGTGCCATCTGACGGAGAGATAGGAAGCCTCGCCGCCCGGGCAAGATTGTCGGCGTTGTGGTGCGCCTCCCTCTCGGAACCTCCGCATCGTTGCGGCATTACGCATGTTCGAAGCAGGATTTGGGGCGAAAGATTTGGGGACGAAGCAGGATTTTCGACATGCCGTCCACTGCCATTCGCAACACCCACTACGACCCGTCGACGAAAATCCTCTCGGTCTGGTTCGTCCCGAGCGGAGCCCGCTACGACTATGAAGAGGTCGAGCCCGAGACCTATGCGGCGTTCCGCGCCGCCTTCTCGAAGGGGCAATTTTTCAACGAGTTCATACGCGATCGCTACCGGTTTCACCTGGTTGAAGAAGGGCGCCGGCGCGTGACTGGATCCTGAAGGCGCTACCAGGAGTCGCAGCGCAGGGCTAGTTTTCGGGCTGAGAAGACCAGGGACCCAGGCAGCTATAGGCCCGCCAAGCGCGAGTGGAATGCCAAACGGGCCCGTATAGCCGCTCATCAAAGCCCTGTTCAACTCCTCAATTCGTGGTAAGGTGATTATACCAGTTAATAACATGACGATCGGCGCGGCCGTCGTTTAATGCGGGAGTAAGGATAGATGACGACGATTGCGCTGTTCGGTGCCGGCGGCAAAATGGGTTACCGCCTGTCGACCAATTTTCGCGGATCGCCCTACACGGTACGCCATGTCGAGGTCAGCGAGGCCGGCCGCGAGCGGCTGAAGACCGGACTGGGCTTCGACGCGGTCAGTGCCGATGCGGCGCTCGACGGGGCGGATATTGTCATCCTGGCCGTTCCCGACACGCATATCGGCAAGGTGGCGGCTGATATCGAGAGCAAACTGGCGCCAGGCACAATGGTGATAGTGCTCGATGCGGCCGCACCCTTCGCCGGCCATCTGCCCAACCGGCCGGACCTGACCTATTTCGTCACCCATCCCTGTCATCCGCCGATCTTCAACGACGAGACCGACATGGCGGCCAAGAAGGACTATTTTGGTGGCGTCAAGGCCAAGCAGCATATGGTCAGCGCGCTGATGCAGGGACCGGAAGCGGATTACGCCAAGGGCGAGGCGGTCGCGAAAATCATCTGGGCGCCGGTCATGCGCTCGCACCGTGTCACCGTCGAGCAGATGGCGCTGCTGGAGCCCGGTCTATCGGAGACGGTGTGCGCATCACTGCTTGTCGTCATGAAGGAAGCCGTCGACGAGGTCGTCGCGCGTGGCGTCGACCAACAGGCGGCGCTCGATTTCCTGCTCGGCCACATGAACGTGCTCGGCGCCGTCATTTTCGGCGAGACCAAGGGTGTGTTTTCCGACGCTTGCAACAAGGCGATCGAGTTCGGCAAGCCGGTGCTGATGCGCGACGACTGGAAGCGGGTGTTCGAGCCGGAAGAGATCGCCGCGAGCATTCGGCGCATTACCTGAGGCAGGCCGAGTCAGGCGCTGGCCGGAGTGCCTCGATCGCTCGACACACCCGCCATGACAGCCACATGTTTTTGCTCAGTGGCACATGTCACCTCAATTAGTGATTGACTCATCATACCAGTTGGCTTAGCTGTTGATGGCTTGGACAAGGGTTCGCGGGAAGTACGAAGCCTGGGCGAGTGGAGGGACGGCGGGGGAGCAGCGATCGTTTGGGAAGCCGGCACCGGCATTCAGCCTGAACCGATCGGCGGCCCGCGTTGCGCGACGAATTCGAGTGCAGAGGCCTTGATTGATCAAGGCAATTTTTCAAACGGGAGGACATCATGAAACTCACACGCAGAATGACACTTGCGGCTTTTGCCGGCATGCTGGCGCTTGGCACGGCGGCGCCCGCCTATGCGGCCGAGCTCATTGCCATCATCACGCCCTCGCACGACAATCCGTTCTTCAAGGCGGAAGCCGTCGGCGCCGAAGCCAAGGCCAAGGAACTCGGCTACGAAGCGCTTGTGCTCGTCCATGATGACGACGCCAACAAGCAGTCCGAATTGATCGACACGGCGATCGGTCGCGGCGCCAAGGCGATCATCCTCGACAATGCCGGCGCCGACGCCACCGTCGCTGCCGTGCAGAAGGCCAAGGACGCCGGTGTTCCGTCGTTCCTGATCGATCGCGAGATCAATGCCACCGGCGTCGCCGTGGCGCAGATCGTCTCCAACAACTACCAGGGCGCCCAGCTCGGCGCGCAGGAGTTCGTCAAGCTGATGGGCGAGAAGGGCAATTTCGTCGAACTGGTCGGCAAGGAATCCGACACCAATGCCGGCATTCGCTCGAAGGGCTATCATGACGTCATCGACGATTATCCGGATCTGAAGATGGTCGCCCAGCAATCGGCAAACTGGAGCCAGACGGAAGCCTATTCCAAGATGGAATCGATCCTGCAGGCCAACCCGGATATCAAGGGCGTCATCTCCGGCAATGACACGATGGCGATGGGCGCCTATGCGGCGCTGGTCGCGGCAAACCGCAAGGACGTCATCGTCGTCGGCTTCGACGGATCCAATGACGTGCGCGACTCCATCACCGCGGGCGGCATCAAGGCAACCGTCCTGCAGCCGGCCTATGCGCAGGCGCAGATGGCGGTCGAGCAGGCCAACGACTTCATCAAGAACAAGAAGTCGCCGGCCAAGGAAAAGCAGTTGATGGACTGCGTCCTGGTCAATGGCGACAATGCTGCCAAGCTGGAAACGTTTGCGCTGACCAACTGAGCCGGCGTGACATGAACAGCGAGGGGCGACCCAAGGGTCGTCCCTCGTCGCCATTTTCCGTGGGTACTGATCACCATGCTCAACAAGCCATCATGCTGAACAACAAGCCGACCTGGCCGATCCTTGCCGTGATACTCGGCATCAGCCTGACCGCATGTAAGATTTTGCCGACTCCCTCGGGGGATAGCGGCAACGGCTTCAATCCTGACAGGATGGTCGAGGAGATCTGGGCCGCGAAGGTCGTACCTTACCTCCAGCAGAAAGCCGGGCCGTTTGCCCAGGTCCACGCTCTGGCGAAAACCGATCCTGCTTCCGCCGGCGCCAAATATGGCAATCCGAACAAGCAGGCGAATTCGCCCTGGACCTTCGCGGTTCGCGTCGAGGGCAAGATCATCGCAGCCAACACGCAGTCGCGGGCCGCGACCATGGATATCGATGTGGACGGCGACGGCAAGGCCGATGCGCGGGTACAGATCGGACCGGCCATGCGCGGAACCGCGCTGCGCGACAGCCTCGATTTCATCCAGTTCAACGATTTTACCAACCAGATCGACTTCGCCCAGTTCGGCAAGGCGTTCAACGCCTATGCCGTCAAGGCCGTGCTTGCCAAACTGCCGCGTGACGCCTTGGAGGGCCGGACCGCCAAGGTCCTCGGCGCCTATACGCTCGAAAACGGCCAGGACCTGCCGCTGGTGACGCCGGCGGAGGCAGAAATCGGGCCGAAGCCATGAGCGCTGCGGTTGCTCACGATGTCATCCTGAAACTGGAGGACGTCTCCAAGGTGTATTCAGGCACCGTCGCGGTCAAGCGCGCGAATTTCGAGGTGCGCAAGGGCGCGGTCAATGTGCTGGTCGGCGAAAACGGCGCCGGCAAATCGACGCTGATGAAGATCATCGCCGGCGTCGAACAGCCGACGCTTGGCCGGATCCTCCTGGAAGGGGAGGAGGTCTCCTTCTCGTCATCGGGCGATGCGGTGAACCGCGGCATTGGCATGGTGTTCCAGGAGCTGAACCTGTTTGGCAATATGACCGTCGCCGAGAACATCTTCGCCACGCGCGAGATCACCAACCGGTTCCGCAAGATCGACCGCAAGGAGCAGGAGCGTCGCGCGGCGCAATTTCTCGAACGCCTGCAGGCCGGGATAAGGCCCGACATGCTGGTCGAGGATCTGCGCATCGGCCAGCAGCAGCTGGTCGAGATCGCCAAGGCGGTTTCGCTCGATGCGCGCATCCTGATCATGGACGAGCCGACCTCGGCGCTCAGTGCGGCGGAAGTCGAGATCCTGTTCAAGGTGATCGCCGACCTCAAGGCGCGCGGCGTGGCGATCGTCTACATCTCGCACCGGCTGGAAGAGCTGATCCGCATTGGCGACTACATCACGGTGCTGCGCGATGGACACATCACCGGCCAGGAAGAGATGAAAAACGTCGACACGCGGTGGATCGTGCGGCAGATGATCGGCTCCGACGCCAAGGATTTCGCCAAGGCCGACGGCCATGTTCCCGGCGGAGAGATATTCCGCGCCGAGGACATCTGCCTGCCGCGCGCGACCGGCGGACTGGCGGTCGATCACGTCTCGCTGTCGCTGCGCGCCGGCGAGATCCTCGGCATATACGGCCTGATGGGCGCCGGGCGGAGCGAGCTGTTCGACTGCATCATGGGCCGCCATGGCCAGGCTACCGGCGCGATCTTCATCGCCGGCAAAAAGGTCAAGGAGCGCGACACGACGCGGCGTATCCGGCGCGGGCTGGCGCTGATCCCCGAAGACCGCCAACGCGAAGGGCTGGTGTCGATCCTCTCCGTCGCCAGCAATCTGACACTGGCCAGCCTGTCGCGTTTTGTCCGCCTGTTTCACATTCGCGGCGGCCAAGAGAAGCAGGCGGTGACGCAGATGGTGCGGGAACTGGCGATCAAGGTCGCCGACCCGGCGCAGGAGGTCTCATCGCTGTCGGGCGGCAACCAGCAAAAGGTGGTAATCGGCAAGGCGCTGCTCACCGGGCCGAAGGTGCTGCTGATGGACGAGCCCAGCCGCGGCATCGATGTCGGCGCCAAGGCCGACGTCTTCCGCACCATGCGCAAACTGTCGCGCGATGGGCTCGGTATTCTGTTCGCCACCTCCGATCTCGATGAGGTGATGGCGCTGTCCGACCGGATCGCGGTGATGAGCAATGGAAAACTGACCGGCATGTTCGATCGCGCCGAGGCGACGGAGGCAGCCCTTGTCGCCGCCTCGGCACTTGGCCACGGACCGGCCCCGCACACGGAGAACCCATGACTGACATCCCGGCCAAGGCGGCTGTCTCCTCCGTTTCGAGCGGCTCGCTGCTGCTGACGCTGATGAAGGCGAGGACCTTCATCGCGCTGATCGCCGTCTTGATCTTCTTCTCGATCGCGGCGCCGAATTTCCTGTCGACCGCCAACCTGATCCTGATGTCGAAACATGTGGCGCTGAACGCCTTCCTCGCTATGGGCATGACCTTCGTCATCATCACCGGCGGCATCGACCTGTCGGTCGGCTCGATCGTCGGCTTGTGCGGCATGGTCGCCGGCTACCTCGTGCTGAACGGAATCGACCTGCAATTCGGCTACACAATCTATTTCAATGTCGTCGAGATCGCCCTGATCACGCTGGCGGTCGGCATATTGATCGGCGCCGTCAACGGATTGCTGATCACCAGGTTGAATGTCGCGCCGTTCATCGCCACGCTCGGCGTGCTCTATGTCGCGCGGGGCCTGGCGTTGCTGTCGTCGGACGGCCGCACCTTCCCCAACCTCGTCGGCAAGCCGGAGCTTGGCACCACCGGGTTTGGTTTCCTCGGCGCCGGGCGGCTGCTCGGCCTGCCGGTGGCGATCTGGATCCTGATCGTCGTTGCGCTGGCGGCGGCATATCTCGCCAAATACACGCCGCTCGGCCGCCACATCTTCGCCGTCGGCGGCAATGAACGGGCGTCGCGAATTTCGGGCGTTCGTGTCAACGTGGTGAAAATGTTCGTCTACATGTTCTCCGGCTTTTGCGCGGCGATCGTCGGTTTGATCATCTCGTCCGAACTGATGGCCTCGCACCCGGCAACGGGCGAAAGTTTCGAGCTCAACGCCATCGCGGCGGCAGTGCTCGGCGGCACCTCGATGTCAGGTGGGCGCGGCACGATCGGCGGCACCATTGTCGGCGCCTTCGTCATCGGCATTCTTTCGGACGGGTTGGTGATGATGGGCGTGAGTTCCTTCTGGCAGATGGTGATCAAGGGCCTTGTCATCATCGTCGCCGTCGTCGTCGACCAGGCGCAGCGCCGGCTGCAGAGCCGGGTGACGTTGATGCAGATGGCAAAGGCAGGCTGAGCATGGCGGAGTTGCGGGGAGGGCTCATCGGCTGCGGCTTCTTTGCCATCAACCAGATGCATGCCTGGCGCGACATTGAAGGCGCCGCGATGGTCGCCATTTGCGACCGCGACCCGGAGCGGCTGCGCATCATCGGCGACCAGTTCGGCATTGCGAAGCGCTACACCGACGCGGCAGAGATGTTTGCAAGCGAAAGCCTCGACTTCGTCGATATCGCCACTACCGTTCCCAGCCATCGTCCGCTGGTCGAGATGGCGGCGCTGCACCGTGTGCCGGTGATTTGCCAAAAGCCGTTCGCGCCGACGCTTGCCGACGCCAAGGCGATGGTGAGGGCCTGCGTGGAAGCCGGCGTACCGCTGATGGTGCATGAGAATTTTCGCTGGCAGTCGGCGATCCAGGCGGTGCGTGCCGTGCTCGACAGCGGCGAGATCGGCACGCCGTTCTTCGGGCGCATCTCCTTCCGCTCTGCCTATGACGTGTTTTCCGGCCAGCCCTATCTCGCCAAGGGAAAGCGCTTCATCATCGAGGACCTCGGTATCCACAGTCTCGACATCGCCCGTTTTCTACTGGGCGACGTGTCGACGATCACGACGCGAACCGCGCGCATCAACCCCGGCATCGCGGGCGAAGATGTCGCGACGATGCTGATGGACCACAAGAGCGGGGCGACGTCAGTGGTCGACTGTAGCTACGCGACGAAGCTCGCCACCGAACCGTTTCCCGAAACGCTGATCGAGATCGACGGCAGCGACGGCACGATCCGCTTGGCGCAGGGATATCGGCTCACCGTCACCGGCAGGAGCGGCACGAAGATCACCGACGTTTCGCCGCCCGTACTCGCCTGGGCATCGCGCCCATGGCACAACATCCAGGAGAGCGTCGTCGCCATCCAGCAGCACTGGGTCGACTGCCTGGCAAAGGGAACCGAGCCGGCGACCTCGGGCGCCGACAATCTCAAGACATTCGCGCTGGTCGAGGCGGCCTATCTGGGCGCCGCGAGCCACGAACCTGTCCACCTGGATGGCTTGCTGACATGACAGCCGACGCCTTCCTCCTATACGGCACACGCGTGGTCGAGGCCGAGCCGGTTAGGCTGAGTGCGGGCTTGCTCAGCGCCGACTTTGTCAACGGCAGCCTGCGCACCATCCGTTACGGCGGCATCGAAGTGCTGCGCGCCATCGCCTACATCGTGCGCGACCGCTACTGGGGCACCTATGAACCGGCGCTGACGGACCTTGCCGTCGATCAGGACGCCGACAGCTTCTCCGTCAGCTACTCCGCAACTTGCTTAGCACCGGGCGGAAGCCGGCTCGACTTTCGCGCTACGATCAAGGGCTCCGCCAACGGTCACCTAGTGTTCGACGTCAGCGCGGTCCCTGAAAGCGATTTCGAGACCAATCGCTGCGGTTTTTGCGTCCTGCATCCGATCGCCGGCCTCGCCGGCAGCCCGGTCACGGTCGAGCATACCGACGGCAGCGTGGTGGCGACGAAACTGCCGCTGTTGATCGATCCCTGGCAGCCTTTCAAGGATTTGCGCGCGATCACCCATGAAGTCCGGCCGGGCATTACTGCCGAATGCCGGATGGAGGGCGACACTTTCGAGATGGAGGACCAGCGTAACTGGTCGGACGCGTCCTACAAGACCTATGTGCGGCCACTGGCGCTGCCTTGGCCCTATGTACTGCCGGCCGGCCAAACTGTAAGCCAGACGGTCAGCCTGCGCATCACCGGCGAGGGGGGAATGCCGGCCGCAGCATCTGCCGCCGAACCGGTCAGCGTCGAACTCGGCGAGACCGGGCAGAGGCTGCCGGATCTCGGCGTGATCATCTACCCGGATGAGGTCGAAGCAGCGCTCGCAAATCTTTCGACATTGACCGAGCTCGGCCCGCAGCAACTTGTCTTCCACTACGATCCGACGCGCGGCCACGGTCTCGAAGCATTGCAGTCTTATGCAAGGCTCACCGCCGCCTATCCGGTGCAGACGACGCTGGAATGCGTCGTTGCCTGCGCGGGCGACCTCGATCCCGAGCTGTCAGGCGTTGCCGACATGGTGCGTCAAGCCGGGTTGAAGCTTTCGGCCATTGCCGTCTCGCCTTCGGTCGACCGGCAGTCGACACCGCCGGGCAGTGCGTGGCCGGACTGTCCGCCGCTCGAAGACGTCTATGACGCGGCGCGGCGCGCCTTTCCCGATATCCGGCTTGGCGGCGGCATGTTCAGCTATTTCACCGAGCTCAACCGCAAGCGCGTGCCGGGGGGCCTGCTCGATTTCGTCACTCACTGCACGTGCCCGATCGTGCACGCCGCCGACGATCTCAGCGTCATGCAGTCGCTGGAGGCGCTGCCCTCCATAACCGCGTCGGCGCGGGCGATCTTTGGGGAAAAGCCTTACCGCATCGGTCCATCGACGATCGCCATGCGCCAGAACCCCTATGGCGGCGCGACCAAGGGCAATCCCGGGGGACAGCGCATCACCATGGCCGATCGCGACCCTCGCCATGCCGGCCTGTTCGCAGCCGCATGGGCGATCGGCTATGCCGCGCGTGTCGCGCCGGCCGGGCTGGAACTGCTCACGCTGTCCGGCTTCGCCGGGCCCTTCGGCGTGCTGGCAGCATCCGGCGAACCCGTCGCGGAAGGATCGCCTCGGCCGATCTTCGATGCCATCAAGGGGCTTTGCGAACTGGCCGGCCTTGCCCATGTTGCGGCAAGGACGAGCGACGAGACCAAGGTGCTGGCGCTGGCCGGCCGCTCCGCTTCGGGCAAGACCGTGGCGTGGCTGGCGAACCTGACGGCGGACGACGTGACGGTCGACATCTCAGCGTTTGGCCGAGGCCAACTGGTGATGACCCCTTACGCGATCACGCGGATCAGCTGAAATCAGTTGCCGGAGTTCATCACATAAAGCGCGCGCGAGCGCTCGAGGTGCTTGATCATCGCCTTCTCGGCGCCGTCGGCATCCTTCTTCTCAATGCGGCCGATGATCTCTTCATGCTCGGTCAGCGTGAACTGTTCCTTGCCGGTCCAGATCAGCATTTCGGTGTGATATTCCTTCAGCCAACCGAGCATCGCCTCGCTGACGGCGATATAGATCGGGTTGCCCGAGATCGCCGCGATCTGGGTGTGAAACTTCATGTCGGCGGAGATGAAGGCTTCGGAATCGCCGCGAAAGCCACGCTGTTCGGCAATTGTGGCCCGCAGCTGCTCAACGTCCTCGGCAGTGGCGTTTTCGGCGGCTTCCCTGACCATACCGCGCTCGAAGAAGATGCGCGCCGTTTTCAGGTGTTCCAACGTGTCCTTCGACGACGACAGGATGATCTTGGCTGCGCCATCGACCTGCTTGATGATCGACTTGGCGGTCAGCTGGAGCACCTTGGCGCGTTCCCCATGCGAGATCGCGACGAGGCCCATATTGCTCAGCGCCTGCATCGCCTCGCGGATCGCGGGACGGCCGACCTCGAAGCGCTCCATCAACTCGCGCTCCGACGGCATGTCGTCGCCCGGCGTCAATTCTCCGCTGGTGATCAGGCGCTTCAGCCGCAAAAACACTTCGTCGGAAAGTTTGCGCCGGACGATCGGCTCCGAACGGTTCATCGTCGCGAATCACTCCCTTGACCTGTCTCTATCTAGCATTGCCACAGCCATTCCCGGAATGGCCGTCGCCCCGATCGGCCATAGCCGCAAGACAGGATATTGCTTGCAAAGCTTATGTACTCATTATACCAGATTCTGACGATCAAGGAACTCATTTCGAACCTCCGCGGCCTCAGACAACGAACCATGATCACGCTCACCTACCGCATCGAAACGTCAGGTAGCATCGAGGCGCTGGCGACCAAGATCGCCAGCGACCAGTCGACTGGAACCTTCGTCGCGCTGCCCGGTGAGACCGAGGAACTGAAAGCCCGGGTGGCCGCGCGTGTCCTGACCATTCGGCATTTGCCTGAGGCTGACAGGCCATCGCTTCCCGAGGCCGGTGACGGGCCGTTCAAGCGCGCGGATGTCGACATCGCCTTTCCATTCGATGCCATCGGGACCGACCTGTCGGCGCTGATGACGATTGCCATCGGCGGCGCCTATTCGATCAAGGGCCTGTCCGGCATTCGCGTCGTCGACATGAAATTGCCGGGGGAATTCAGTGGCGCCCATCCGGGTCCGCAGTTCGGCGTCGCCGGCAGCCGCAGGCTGACAGGTGTTGCGGACCGACCGATTATCGGCACCATCGTCAAGCCGGCGCTGGGGCTTCGGCCACACGAGACCGCCGCAATGGTGGGGGAGCTGATCGCCGCCGGCGTCGATTTCATCAAGGACGACGAGAAGCTGATGAGCCCGGCCTATTCGCCGCTGGCGGAGCGGGTGAAGGCAATCATGCCGCTGATCCTCGACCACGAGCAGAGGACCGGCAAGAAGGTGATGTATGCCTTCGGCATCTCGCATGCCGACCCGGACGAGATGATGCGCAACCACGATCTGGTGGCCAAGGCGGGCGGCAATTGCGCGGTGGTCAACATCAATTCGATAGGCTTCGGTGGCATGGCGTTTCTTAGAAAACGCTCCAGCCTGGTGCTGCATGCCCATCGCAACGGCTGGGACATTCTTACTCGCCATCCCGGCCTCGGCATGGACTTCAAGGTCTGGCAACAGTTCTGGCGGCTGCTCGGCGTCGACCAGTTCCAGATCAACGGCATCCAATCGAAATACTGGGAGCCGGACGCGTCTTTCGTCGAGTCCTTCAAGGCGGTGACGACGCCGATTTTTGCGCCTGAGGATTGCGCCTTGCCTGTGGCGGGCTCCGGCCAATGGGGCGGGCAAGCGCCCGAGACCTATGAACGGACCGGCCGCACGGTCGATCTGCTCTATCTGTGCGGCGGCGGCATCGTCAGCCATCCGGATGGACCGGGCGCCGGGGTGCGTGCCGTGCAGCAAGCCTGGCAGGCGGCGGTCGACGGCATTCCGCTGGCGGATTTCGCCTTGAGCCATCCGGAGCTGGCGCGGTCGATCGAAAAATTCGGCGACGGCAAAGCGGCCTGAAGCAATGCAAGACCTGCTTCTCAGCTATTATGGCGACGACCTCACCGGCTCGACCGACGTCATGGAAGCGCTCGAACTCGGCGGCGTCCCGACCGTGCTGTTCATGCGCCAGCCGGACGCGGCCATGGTTGAGCAGTTCAGCCATTGCCGCGCCATTGGCCTGGCCGGCACCAGCCGCAGCGAGACGCCGCAATGGATGGACACGCATCTCACCGACGCCTTCGCCTGGCTGAAGGCGCTGAATGCCCAAATCTGCCACTACAAGGTCTGCTCGACCTTCGATTCCAGCCCGGCGATCGGCAGCATCGGCCGGGCGATCGAGATCGGCCGCTCGGTCTTCGCGCAGGACAGCGTGCCGCTGCTGGTCGGGGCGCCGCAACTCAAGCGTTACACTGCCTTTGGTCATCTGTTCGCGGCCTATCGTGAGAAGTATTTCCGCATCGACCGCCATCCGGTGATGAGCCGCCACCCGACGACGCCGATGGATGAATCCGACCTGCTGGTCCATCTGTCGCGGCAGACGGAGCTCACATCGGGGCTGGTCGACCTCGCGACGTTGCAGTCGGTGTCGCGCTCGGAAGCCTTCGATCGCTTGCTCGCCGAGGGCACCGACATCGTACTTGTCGATGTCGACAGCCGCGAGACGCAGGCGCTTGCCGGCAAGGAGATATGGCGCGTCCGTAAACCGGGCGGTTTGTTCGTCGTCGGTTCGTCCGGGATCGAATATGCGCTGCTGGCGGAATGGGCGTCGAATGGGACAGTCAGAGCTGAGCCAGGATTTTCGCCGCCAGGTGCCGCCGACCGGATCGCGGTCGTCTCGGGCAGTTGTTCGCCGACGACCGAACGACAGATCCGGCACGCTTTGACCGACGGCTTCGACGGCATCGAGGTTGATCCCGTCGAACTGGTCTCCGAAGTTTCCGGAGATGCGATTGCACGCGCGGCGGCAGCCGGTCGCGCCAGTCTGGAAGCCGGGCGCAGCGTCGTTCTTTACACGGCCCTTGGACCCACGGCCGACAGGGGGGGCGAAATCGACCGCGAGGAAGGCGCCCGCCACAAGCTTGGTCGCGGCCTCGGCGAACTGCTTCGCGCGCTGACCATCGAGCAGAAGTTGCAGCGCGTGGTCATTGCCGGCGGCGATACGTCGAGCCACGCGCTCGGCGAGATGGGTGTCGATGCGCTGACGGTGCGAATGCCGCTGCCGGCATCGCCGGGCTCGCCGCTTTGCGTAGCTCACTCGCGCGTCAAGGCGATCGATGGGCTGGAGGTTGCGCTCAAGGGCGGGCAGGTCGGAACCGACCGCTATTTCAGCGCCATCCGCGACGGCCTTAGCAGCTGACAACGCGTCGCCCCAGCACCGCGAGATCCATCCGTGCCTCCACTGGCGCCGAAGCCTTTTGTCGCGTATGTTGACGTTAAGTTCACATAAAGATATGAGTTCTTTGTTGCGGCAAGGTGGTTTTGCCGTTTGTCCCCGTTGCTCAATCGGGGTTGTCGCCATGTGTTTCGCCCTTGCATCAGACTACAGGATCGCCCTGTAGCAATCGCCAATTGCTGAAGAGGCGGTGATCATGCCCAGCCTGCTCGGAATCGATAACGGCCTCACGGTCACCAAGGCGGTCATTTTTGATACGAACGGCACGCAATTGTCAGCGGCGCGCCGCCGGGTGCCGCAATCGATGCTCCACGCGCGCTGGGTGGAGCGCGACATGGCAGGCCTGTGGCAAGCAACCGCCGACGCCATCAAGGAGGCGATCGCGCTCTCCGGCAGGCCGGCGGAAGACATCAAGGCGGTGGCGGCGACCGCGCATGGCGATGGCCTCTATCTGCTCGATCATGATCGTCAGCCTTTGGGACCAGGCATCCTGTCGCTCGACAGCCGCGCCGGCGACATTGTCGACAGGTGGTTCGCCGGTACCGTTTTCACCGATGCGCTGGCGACGACAGGCCAGACGCCGCATGTTTCGGCGCCGTCGGCGCTGCTGGCATGGCTCAAGCAGAGCGATCCTGATCGCTATGGCCGCATCGGCCATGTGCTGGCCTGCAAGGACTGGCTGCGCTTTTGCCTGACCGGCACGATCGGCACCGACCGCACGGAGGCAAGCACCTCATTCACGGATTTTCGCACGCAAGCCTATGCGCCTGAAGCGCTGCGCATCTTCGGGTTGGAGGATCTGTTCGACGCGCTGCCGCCGGTGGCGCATTCGGCTGACATCGCCGGTCAAGTCACAGCCGATGCCGCCGAAAGGACCGGCCTTCGCAAGGGAACACCGGTCGCCTGCGGCCTGCACGACGTGGCCGCCTCGGCGCTTGGCATGGGCGGCCATGAAGACGGCGTGCTCGCCATCGTCGCCGGCACCTATTCCATCAATGAAGTCGTCTCTTCGCAACCGCGCGTCGACCGGCGTTGGTTCTGCCGCAACGCCATCGATGCGGGCCGTTGGAACAACATGTCGATCTCGCCGGCCTCGACCGCGAACTACGACTGGTTTCTCGACACGTTTTGCCGCGCGGAGCAGGACAGGACGGATGGCGGCTCCCTCCACGAATTGCTGGCGGGAGAGATCGACGCGGCGTTGAAGAAGCCTTCGACCATCCTGTTTCATCCCTATCTGTTCGGCTCTCCCTATGGCGATTTGGCCAGCGGCAGCTTTGTCGGCCTGCATGGCTGGCACAATCGCGGCGACATGCTGAAGGCGGTTCTGGAAGGCATCGCCTTCAATCACCGCACCCATGTCGAGGCCTTGCGCGACGGCTTTGCCGTCAGCGAGATCCGCCTGACCGGGGGCGGCTCGCGTAATCCTGCTTTCGTCCAGATGTTTGCCGACGTGCTGAACGCCCCGGTCACCGTCACCTCGACGGATGAGACCGCGGCCCTCGGTGCCGCGCTTTGCGCAGGTGCCGCGGTCGGCTTGTTCAAGACGCCGCAAGAGGGCGCCAGGCAGGTCGGCATGACGGAGCGGACGTATCAACCCGTGCCCGCCTCCAGTGCTGTGTTCAATGAGCGGTTTTCGCTCTACTGCCGCATAGCCGAGCAGCTGAAGTGGCATTGGCCTGATATCGAAAGGCTGGCGCGGCCGGGGGTAAACGCATGATCAAGGCCGACGAACGACGCGAAGAGATCGCCGATTATGTGATCAAGCTCGGCCAGGTGCGCATCGATGATCTGGTCGAGCATTTCGGCGTGTCGCGCATGACCATCCACCGGCATATCGACCGGCTGGCGCAGCAGGGCGTGCTGCGCAAGCTGCACGGTGCGGTGACGGTCCAGCCGTCCGGCCTCTACGAGAGCGCTTTCCGCTACCGGGTGACCGTCAATCGAGCCGAGAAGGATGCACTGGCGCGGGCGGCACTGGATTATATCGAGGCCGGCCAGGTGGTGATGCTGGACGATTCATCGACGGCAAACGCGGTCGCGACGCTGCTGCTCGACGTCAAGCCGCTGACCGTCATTTCCAACAGCGTCTCGACGGCGAGCCAATTGATCAATGTGGACGATATCGATTTCATCTGCCTCGGCGGCCAGTATCATCCCACGTACAATGCCTATATCGGCATCGTCTGCGAGAACGCCGTGGCGCAGTTGCGCTCCAATGTGCTGATCTGTTCGGCTTCGGCCGTCACCGGAACCGCTACTTTCATCCAGGATCCGAATGTCGTGCGGGTCAAGCAGGCGATGATGACCGCCTCCGTGAAGCGCATCCTTTTGGTCGACCACGCAAAGTTCGACCGGATCGCGCTGCATGTCTTCGACGATTTGACCAGTTTCGACGCCGTGCTGGTGACCGAGGGCCTCGGCGATGCGCAGGCGCAGAGCCTCGAGCGGGCCGGCGTGAAACTGCGCATCGTCAAGACGAAAGCGCCATGAGCCGAACAGACGGAGCAGGGGCGGACAATCCCGCCGGGCGTCTCGCCGCGGTGGCCGGGACCGGCGAGGTCGACGTCGTCATTCTTGGCGCCGGCATCAACGGGGCAGGGCTGTTTCGCGATCTGTGCGCGCAAGGTGTCAGCTGCCTGATCGTCGACAAGGCGGATTTCGGCTCGGGCACCAGTGCCGCGCCGTCGAGGCTCATCCACGGCGGCTTGAAATATCTCGAGACCGGCGAGTTCGGGCTGGTGGCGCAGTCGACGCTCGAACGCAATCTGCTTCTGCAAAACGCGCCGCACTATGTCAGCCCGCTGCCGACCGTCATCCCGATCTTCTCGTGGAGCAAGGGCATGCTCGCGGCGTTGCGAACGCTGCTCGGCTCGACCAGCGCGCCTCGCAGCCGCGGCGCCATGCTGATCAAGATCGGCTTGATGATCTACGATTTCTACGGTTCGCGAAACCAGGTCATGCCGCGCCACCGCATGGTCGGCCGGCGGCAGGCGCTTGGCGACATGCCAGCGCTCAATCCGGCGATCGTCGCCACCGGCACCTACTACGACGCCAAGATAAGTCACCCGGAACGGCTGGTGCTGGAACTGATCCTCGACGGCTTGCAGGCCCACGCGGCGTCTGCCGGTGCCAACTACACGGCGCTGGCGGCTTCAGCCAATGGCGTGCTCACCTTCCAGCCGGAAAACGGCAGTGCATTTTCGGTGCGGCCGAAGCTGGTGGTGAACGCCGCCGGTCCGTGGATCGACGACGTCAATGCGTTGCTTGGCGCGCCGTCGAAGATGATCGGCGGCACCAAGGGCTCGCATATCCTGTTGAAGCATGACGAACTGGTCAAAAGCCTGGCCGGGCGCATGCTCTATTTCGAGGCCGATGACGGCCGCATCTGCCTGGTCTACGACTATCTCGGCCTGGCGCTGGTCGGTTCGACCGACATCAAGGCCGACAATCCCGACGCGGTGCGCTGCGAACCCGAAGAAGTCGAGTATCTGCTCGACAGCGTGCGAACGCTTTTGCCGGGCATGGCGTTCGAGCGCGACCAGATCGTCTACGCCTATAGCGGCATCCGGCCGCTCCCGACATCTGAAGCCGCGACGCCCGGACTGATCAGCCGCGATCATTCGGCGCCGGTTGCCGAGCCGGACGGCGACAGGCCCTTTGCGGTAATCTCACTGGTCGGCGGCAAATGGACGACCTTCCGCGGCTTTGCCGAGGAAGTCACTGATACCGTACTCAAGCGCTTGCAGCGCAGCCGCAAGGTGACGACGCGAGCCATGCCGATCGGCGGCGGGAGGGATTTCCCGGCCAACGCCCCGGCCCGCGCGGACTGGCTGGCCGAGGCACAGCAGGCAACAGGCGCCGGGGAAGGGCGCCTTGATCAATTGCTGTCGCGCTACGGGACCAGAGCCGTTGAGATCGCCAGGCATGGGTCGGATGATGAGGGTCGTCTGCCGGACTCGGACGGCTACGGCAAGGCGGAAATCGACTACATCGTGCGCAACGAATTCGTCGAACATCTGGCCGATGTCGTTATGCGCCGCAGCACGTTGGCGATAGGCGGCTCGTTGACGAGCCGCGACCTGACGGAGATTGCCGCGATCGCCGGGCGGGCGTTGGGGTGGAGCACCGAGCGCCTCGCGCGGGAGGTCGAAGCCGCTGTTGTCGAGCTCGAGGGCAGGAACCTGATGCGGCTGGACTGATCGCTCCATCGCCGACACCTTAGCTTTTCCTGAGGCAATCCGATCGATTTGCCCTTGTTGCGCCGTGTGCATCAACCTTCCCATTTTGCACCCGGATTGGGATTTTGCCGGCGCCCTACGGGTTCATGCCGTCACCTGGATGAGGTAACACAAATTGACGTTAAATTAACACTGCCGTATGGTCGGATTATATGCTTACCTTCTAATAGGCCCGCGTTGGCTGCCGAACATCGGCTGAGGCAACCATCTGCGGAGGGATTGACAGCGATGCAAAGGTATGAAAATTTTTGCACACAAAGATAATATTATCACCTGGGGAGGGGATGGCTTGAATTCCGGCGAAAGCGCAAACCGCGACCATGAGTCCAGCCTCGCCACGCGGGCGGCCTGGCTGCACTATGCCGGTGGTCTGACCCAGGCCCAGGTGGCCAAGCGGCTTGGCCTGACCAGCCTCAAGGCGCATAGGCTGATCACCAAGGCCAACCAGGAAGGTCTGGTCAGGGTCTTCATCGACGGCGACGTCGCCGAATGCGTCGACCTGGAACAGCGCCTGATCGCCGCCTATGGGCTCCACTATTGCGAGGTGGTTCCCGATCTCGATCAGGACGAACTGCCGCTGAAGGGGCTGGGCATTGCAGGCGCCCAGTTCCTGAAGCGCGAAATCGATCGCGGCGAAGACATGCTGATCGGCGTCGGCCATGGCCGCACGCTTGCCGCCAGCGTCGAATATCTGACGCGCGCAACTGCTGCTCACATCCGTTTCGTCTCGCTGCTTGGCGGCGTGACGCGCAAATTCGCCGCCAACCCGCACGACGTCATGCATCGCCTGGCAGAGCGGACAGGCGCGCAGGCCTTTGTCATGCCGGTGCCTTTTGTCGCCAATACCGCCGAGGACCGTGAAGTGCTGCTTGGCCAACGCGGCATCAGCGATGTGTTCGCTCTCGCCAGCCGGTCCGACCTGATGTTCGTCGGAATAGGCACGGCCGAGCGGGAGGCGTCGCTGGTCGCCACCGGCATGATCGAGCCTTCCGAAATCGATGAGGTCAAGCGGGACGGCGGCGTTGGTGAATTGCTGGCGCATTTCTTCGACGACAAGGGGCGTCCGGTCGAAACGGCCCTGTCGGAAAGAATACTGGCGCTTCCGCGCGATCAGTTGAAGGGCCGCAGGATCGTTGCCGTCGCCGGCGGCAAGGTGAAGGTGCGCGCCATCAAGGCAGTACTCGAAAGCCGTTATCTCAGCGGCCTGATCACCGACGAATGCACTGCCCGCGCGCTGGTCAAGCTCGACGATGCAGCCGGGGCCGCGAAGCGCCGCGTGAACGGAGGAACTTCGAATGCGTGACAACGGAAAATCGCTGGTGGTTGCATCATGAGCGCGAAGGCTGCCACCGCCCGGCAAGCTTCGCCCGGCCTGCGCCGGGTCCTTGCCGGCGCCGCGGTTGTGGTTCTGCTCGGCGCCATGGCGCTCGACACGACGGTGATCAAGATCGGCTCTGCCGGCGATGTTCGCAACGCCGTGTTTTCGGCCGCCGACTATGGCAAGTCTGAATTTCCCAAGGTGCAGGCCGATGTCGAAGCGCGTGCCGCCGACGCCGCGACGGTGGCGACGGCGATCGCCAAGGACAGGGCGACGGCCGAAAAGGAATATGGCGTGCCGGCGGGAGTCGGTCCGGTCATCTCGGTCAAGTTCACCGGCGTCGTCGGCGAGGGAAAATCGGGCATCTACAAGGTCGCCGTCGACGGTTTGCCGGACACGTTGACTGTCCGCGTACAGACTGGGCCGGCGATCAACGGCACCGAGCTTCGCGACGCCACCGGCAAGATCACCTTTGGTCAGTTCACCAACCAGATCGAGTATCAGGACGCCGGCTCGGCGCTGAACAACGAGATGAAGAAGGAGGTGCTGGCGAAAGTCGATACCAGTGCCTTGACCGGCAAGACAATAGCGGTGGTCGGCGTCTTCAAGCTGGTCAATCCGAAGAGCTGGCTGGTCACACCGGTGAGGCTGGACGTCAAATGACAATGGCTGCCGGCACAGAACCCGCGACTGGCGATGCCGTGCTTTCGGCGCGCAATGTCGTCATGTCGTATGGCGGCGTCCACGCGCTCAAGGGCGTCAACTTCGACATCCATCGCGGCAAGGTCACCACCCTGTTCGGAGAGAATGGCGCCGGCAAATCGACGCTGATGAAGATCCTGTCCGGCGTGGTGACGCCGACATCCGGCGACATCGTGCTCGACGGCAATCTCGTCAGCTTTGCCTCGTCTTCGGACGCGCGCGATCGCGGCATTTCGATCATCCACCAGGAGCTCAGCCTGGCGCCGAATCTGAGCGTTCGCGACAACATCTTCATGGGCCGCGAACTGCGCACCAGAACCGGCCTCGACTTCGCCGAGGAGGCGCGCCAGGCGCGGGCGCTGATGGCCGACCTCGAAGAAGACATCGATCCGATGACCCTGGTCGAGGACCTGCGCCTGGGGCAGCAACAGATCGTCGAGATCGCACGCGCGCTGTCGGTCGACAGCCGCATCCTGATCATGGATGAGCCGACCTCCGCGCTCAGCGCGACCGAGGTGGAGGTTCTGTTCAAGGTGATCCGCGACCTGACCAGCCGCGGCGTCTCCATCGTCTACATCTCGCATCACCTCGAAGAGGCGCTGCAGATCACCGACTACGCCGTCGTGCTGCGTGACGGGGCGATCACGGCGACGGCCGAAGCCAAGGACATCGATCTCGAATGGATCGTCCGCAACATGGTGGGCGAGAATTTCGACCTCGGCTCGCCGCCGACCGGCCATGCGTTTGGTGAGGTCGCGCTGTCGATCGAGGATGTCAGCGTCACCGATGCTTCGGGTTCAGGCTATGTCGTCGATCATCTGTCGCTGGATGTCAAAGCGGGCGAGATCGTCTGCATCTATGGGCTGATGGGCGCGGGCCGCACGGAATTGCTGGAGGCCGTCGCCGGCCGTGTGCCCATGGCGGGCGGGCGGGCGCTGCTGGAGGGTGAGAACGTTTCGGGGCTGACCATTGCCCAGCGTATCGCCCGAGGTCTGGTTCTGGTCCCCGAGGATCGCCAGCGCGATGGCCTGGTTCAGACCATGACCGTCGGCCGCAATCTGTCGCTTGCCAGCATCGAGGCGTTCGCGAAAGGCCTGTTCCTCTCCCGGCCGAGGGAGCGCGCACTGATCGACGATTCGATCCGCAAGGTGACCATCAAGACCGCGGGCGGCAACGCCATGATCGGATCGCTGTCGGGCGGCAACCAGCAGAAGGTCGTCATCGGCAAGATGCTGACGACAAATCCCAAGGTCATCCTTCTCGACGAGCCGAGCCGCGGCATCGATGTCGGCGCCAAGGCCGAAGTCTTCCGCTTGCTCAGCGAGCGTGCCGCGCAAGGCCTGGCGGTGGTCTTCTCGACCTCGGAGGTCAATGAGTGCCTCAGCATCGCCCACCGCATCGTCGTCATGCGGCGCGGCAAGATTTCAGCCGAATTCGGCGCCAACGCCACCAAAGAGCAGATCATGGCCGCCTCCGGCGAAGCCGTGGTCGCCTGACCACAGAATTTCCGGAGCCCCGACCCATGAGCGATGTCAGCCAAGCCAGCAAACAGTCCAGTCCCAATGCGGGCGGCGAGGGCTTCGACGTGGCCAAGCTGCTGCTCGAAGGCCGGGCCTTCTTTGCCCTGATCGTCATCATCGTCGTCTTCTCGATCCTGTCGCCCTATTACCTTTCGGTGGCGAATTTCCTGACCATGGCCTCGCATGTCGCCATCTTCGGGATTCTCGCCGTCGGCATGCTGCTCGTCATCCTCAATGGCGGCATCGATCTGTCGGTGGGGTCGACGCTCGGGCTTGCCGGCGTCGTCGCCGGGTTTCTGATGCAGGGCGTGACGCTGACCTGGGTTGGCGTCGTTCTCTACCCGCCGGTCTGGGTGGTCGCGGTGCTGGCCTGTATGCTGGGTGCGGCCGTCGGGCTTATCAACGGCGTGCTGATCGCGCGGTTCAAGGTTCCGGCCTTCGTCGCCACGCTCGGCGTCATGTACATGGCGCGCGGCCTGGCGCTGCTGATGACCAGCGGCCTGACCTACAACAATCTCGGCGGCAAGCCGGAGTTGGGCAACACCGGTTTCGATGCTCTCGGCTTCAACCGCCTGTTCGGCGTGCCGACCGGCGTGGTGGTGCTGGCGGTCATCGCGCTGATCGGCAGCATCGTCCTGAACCGCACCGCCTTTGGACGCTGGCTCTACGCCTCGGGCGGCAATGAGCGCGCCGCCGAACTCTCCGGCGTTCCGGTCAAGACCGTGCAGATTTCGGTCTATGTGCTGTCGGGCATCTGCGCCGCCATTGCCGGCCTGATCCTGTCCTCGCAGCTGACCTCGGCCGGGCCGACCGCCGGCACCACCTACGAACTGACGGCCATTGCCGCCGTGGTCATCGGCGGCGCCGCACTCACCGGCGGGCGCGGCAACATTCGCGGCACCTTGCTCGGAGCCTTCGTCATCGGCTTCCTGTCCGATGGTCTGGTGATCATCGGCATCTCATCCTACTGGCAGACAGTGTTCACCGGCGCCGTCATCGTGCTCGCCGTGCTCCTCAATGCCGTTCAGTATCGCCGCCGTAGCAAGCTTCCAGCTTCGACGGGCGGCCAACCGACTTCTCAGAAACGGGGGAAGGCCGAACCGGCCAATCCTGCCCAAGGGAAGACTGCCAGCTGACTGGCAGCAAGACCGCGTAAAATCATTGGAGGAATGTACATGAAAATCGTGCTTAGAAGTTTGCTTGCCGCCGCGATGGTGGTCGGGTTTAGCGCAGCCGCATCGGCCGCAGGCCTGATCTCGATCATCGTCAACGATCCGGCCAACCCCTACTGGCTGACCGAAGGCAACGTCGCCAAGGCCGAAGCCGAAAAGCTTGGCTATACAGCCAACGTCGCCGCCCACAAGGGCGACACCAATACCGAAAGCAATCTGATCGACACCGCCATCACCAACAAGTCGGTGGCGATCATCCTCGACCCGGCCAATGCCGATGGTTCGGTCGGCGCGGTGAAGAAGGCGATTGCCGCCAACATCCCGGTTTTCCTCGTCAATGCCGAGATCAACCAGGAAGGTCTTGCCAAGGGCCAGCTCGTCTCCAACAACGCCCAGGGTGCGGCTCTCGGTGCCCAGCAGTGGGTGCAGGCGGTCGGTGAAAAGGGCAAGTATGTCGAACTGCTCGGCGCCCCGTCGGACAACAACGCGGCCACGCGCTCGAACGGCTACGCGACCGTGCTGAGCCAGTATCCGGATCTCGAAAAGGCCGCTTCGCAGGTCGCCAACTGGGATCGTACCCAGGGACACGACAAGATGCAGAGCATGCTGCAAGCCAATCCCGACATCATCGCCGTGATTAGCGGCAACGATGAAATGGCGCTTGGCGCGGTTGCGGCGCTGAAGGAAGCTGGCAAGCTCGCCGGCATCAAGGTCGGCGGCTTTGACGGTTCCCCGGATGCGGTTGCGGCCATCAAGTCCGGCGAACTGCAGTACACCGTGCTTCAGCCGGTGGCCATCTTCTCGGCCAAGGCCGTGCAGCAGGCCGACTCGTTCATCAAGACGGGCGCTACCGGCGCCACCAGCGAGAAGCAGCTGTTCGATTGCCTGCTCATCACCAAGGACAATGTGGACAAGTACACCGCACCCTTCGTGCTGTCGGAATAAAAACCTGCACAGGGGGTGTCCTTGCGGACACTCCCTGCCTTTTCCACGGCTCCAGACAACAAAGACTGCTCCTTGTGAATTGCCTTCATAACCATCCGGAACGTGCGGCATGAAAGACCTGCTGATCGGGATCGACGCGGGAACGTCCGTGATCAAATCGGTCGCTTTCGATCTGTCGGGGCGGCAGCTTGCCATGGCGTCGGTGGCCAACAGCTTCGTCACGCTGGAAGGCGGCGGCGCCGAGCAGGACCTTAATCAGACCTGGCGCGACATGGTGCTGACCGTTCTCGATCTGGCGACGAAAATTCCAGACCTCGCGCGGCGAACCGCGGCCGTCGCGGTCACCGGGCAGGGCGACGGCACCTGGCTGATCGATGGCGACGGCATGCCGGTCGGGCGCGCGTGGCTCTGGCTCGATGCCCGCGCCGGACATCTGGCGGACGAGATGCGCGGCGATCCCCGGGATCGCACGCGGTTCGAGATCACCGGCACCGGGCTCAACGCCTGCCAGCAGGGCGCTCAGCTCAGCTGGCTGAAGAAAAACAGCCCGGAAATCCTGGAGCGCGCCGCCACTGCCTTTCACTGCAAGGACTGGCTCTATTTCAAGATGACCGGCGAGCGCGCCACCGATCCTTCGGAGGGAACATTCACCTTCGGCGATTTCCGCGCGCGCAGCTATTCCGACGAGGTGCTCGACATTCTGGATCTGGCGTCGCACCGCCGCCTGCTGCCCCCCATGCTCGAAGGCACGACCGACCATCATCCGCTTTCTGCGTCGGCAGCAGGCGAGACCGGCCTGCTTGCGGGCACGCCGGTGGTGCTGGGCTACGTCGACATGGTCAGCACCGCGCTCGGCGCCGGCCTCTATGATCCAAGCGGCAATGTCGGCTGCACGGTCATCGGCTCGACCGGCATCCACACACGCCTGGCGCGCACTCCTGATGATGTCGTCCTTAACGACAATGCCTCCGGCTACACGATCGCCATGCCGGTTCCGGGCGCCTATGCGCAGCTGCAATCCAATATGGCGGCGACGCTCAACATCGACTGGCTGCTTGGCCTGGCGCGCGACGTGCTGACCGCCAGCGGCGCAAAACCTTCGCGCGACGAGCTGCTGAAAGCGCTCGATGTCTGGGTCGAAGGATCGGAACCGGGGTCGCTGGTCTATCAGCCTTATATCTCGCTTGCCGGCGAACGCGGCCCGTTCGTCGATCCAGACGCGCGCGCCGGCTTCATCGGGCTTTCCGCCAAGCACGGTTTTGGCGATCTGGCACGCGCGGTTCTTGAAGGATTGGCCTTCGCGGCCCGCGATTGCTACCAGGCAATGGGCAGCGTGCCCGGCGAAATCCGCCTGTCTGGCGGCGCCGCGCGCAGCCCGTCGCTGCGCGGTATCATCGCTGCGGCGACCCGCGCGCAAGTCAGGACCAGCAGCCGCCAAGAAGCAGGTGCTGCGGGTGCGGCGATGATGGCCGCGGTCGGGCTTGGCGTCTATCGTTCGATGGATGATTGCTGCACCGAATGGGTGACGCCGCTTCTGGGCGAATGCGACTCCTATGACGAGGCGCTTTCCCAAACCTACGATGCGCTGTTTCCATCCTTCGTCGCGGCGCGCCAGGCGCTGCGGCCGGTGTGGAAAGGCATGGCGCACCGCACAGGAGCTAAGTCTTGAGCGATGAAACGGATATTGTCGATCTCTTCGTGATCGGCGGTGGCGTCAACGGCGCCGGCATAGCGCGCGATGCCGCGGGTCGCGGGCTGTCGGTCATCCTGTGCGAGAAGGACGATCTGGCGCAAGGCACCAGCTCGCGTTCCGGCAAGCTGGTGCATGGGGGCCTGCGCTATCTCGAGTACTACGAGTTCCGGCTGGTGCGCGAGGCGCTGATCGAGCGCGAGGTGCTGCTTGAGGCGGCGCCGCACATCATCTGGCCGATGCGCTTCGTGCTGCCGCACAGCCCCGAAGACAGGCCGGCATGGCTGGTCCGGCTCGGGCTGTTTCTCTACGACCATCTTGGCGGCCGCAAGCGCCTGCCGGGAACGAGGACGCTGAATTTGAGAACCGCGCCGGAAGGAGCGCCGATCAAGGATGAATTCAAACGAGGCTTCGAATATTCGGACTGCTGGGTCGATGATGCACGGCTGGTGTTGCTCAATGCGCTCGACGCCAGTCAGCGTGGCGCAAAAGTCTTCACGCGCACGGCCTGTATTGCCGCCAGGCGCGAAGGCGGCCTGTGGTCGATCGACATGCAGGATGGCCGCACGGGTGCTGTGACGAGGGCCCGCGCACGCGGGTTGGTCAACGCGGCCGGGCCATGGGTGAATGACATCGTCAGCCGCGTCGCTGGACAGAATTCCACCCGCAACGTTCGCTTGGTGAAAGGAAGCCATATCGTCGTGCCGAAATTCTGGGAGGGACGGCAGGCCTATCTCATCCAGAACAACGACAAGCGGGTGATCTTCGTCAACCCGTATGAGAACGATCTGGCGCTGATCGGCACCACCGACATTCCTTATGAAGGTCGGCCCGAAGAAGTGGCCGCCGAGGCAAGCGAGATCAATTATCTGATCAAGGTGGTCAATCGCTACTTCAAGCGGCAGCTGACCGCGCAAGACGTGGTCTACAGTTTCTCAGGCGTGCGTCCGCTCTATGACGACAATGCCGACAACCCGAGCGCGGTGACGCGCGACTACATCTTCGAACTCGACGCCCCGAACGGTGGCGCGCCGCTGCTTTCTGTGTTCGGCGGCAAGATCACCACCTTCCGCAAACTGTCCGAACATGCGCTCGAAAAAATACAGCCCTTCTTTCCGACCATGAAGAAGGCCTGGACGGCCAAAATTCCCCTGCCGGGAGGCGACCTGCCCAACGCGGATTTCGAGCAGTTCCTGGGTGATCTGCACGCCGAGTTTTCGTGGCTTAGCCCGTCGCTGGTGAAGCACTATGCTCGAAGCTACGGCACGCGCACACGCGCTTTGCTGAAAGGGGTCAAAGACGAAGCGGATCTCGGCCGTCGTTTCGGCCCGGATTTCTACGAGCTCGAAGCTGTCTTCCTGTTCGAGACCGAATGGGCGATGACCGCCGCCGACGTTCTCGAGCGCCGGACCAAACACGGGCTGCATATCAATGCGGCCGAGCGGAAAACATTCGAAGACTGGTGCACAAAGACAATGGCGGCGGTGAACTGATGGCCTTCACGCTTTCGCTGAACACCAACCCGCTGGTCAATCGCTTCGCCGATCCCGACGATCTGATCGACGCCATTGCCTATGGCATCGGCATCCGCGACGTGCAGCTGACGCATGAATTCGTCAATCCGGGCTGGCCGGCGGCAACGATCGCCAAGTTCGTTCGCCTGTTCAACAGCGCCCTGGCGCGGACCGGCGTGCGGATCACTTCGGGTATGACCGGTCCCTATGGCCGGCTCAATCATTTCGGCCATCCGGACGCGGATGTGCGCCGCTATTATGTCGATTGGTTCAAGACCTTCGCCGACATCTCCGCCGAACTCGGCGCGTCGGGCATGGGCACGCAGTTCGCCATATTCACCTACAAGGATTTTGACGATCCGCAGCGGCGCGCGGCGCTTCTCGACATCGCGCTCGAATGCTGGCGCGAAGTGGCCGAGCACGCCAAGGCGGCGGGCCTGACCTACCTTTTCTGGGAACCGATGTCGGTCGGCCGCGAGTTTGGCCACACGATCGAAAGCTGCGTCGAATTGCAAGGCGCCGTCGATGCGGCCAAGCTGCCGATCCCGATGCAGATGATGGTCGACATCGACCATGGCGACGTGACCTCGCCCAATCCTGACGACACTGATCCCTATGCCTGGGCGAAAGCGTTCCCGTTGCAATCGCCGATCATCCACATCAAGCAATCGTCGATGAACAAGGGCGGGCACTGGCCGTTCACCGCCGCCTACAACAAGGATGGCCGCATCATCCCGCAGAAGCTGCTCGACGCCGTGCGGGCGGGTGGCGGAACCGACAATGAAATCTGCCTTGAACTTTCCTTCCGGGAGAGGGAACCGGTCGATCATCAGGTTATTGCAATGATCCGTGAGTCGGTGGATTTCTGGGCGCCTTACATCGACAGCGGCCGCGAAAGTCTCAAGCCTCGCGCTTGAGGCAAACCGCCGGCCCGAAGGCGGCGCAGACCCGGAAACACGCATCATTCGAATTTCGGATCGAAGGAGAGAAGAATGGCCCCATATTGGGTCGGCACGAGCTGGAAGATGAACAAGACGCTGGCGGAGGCGCTGCAGTTCGCCGAGGCATTGGCGGCGTTCGTGCCGGGCTTCGATCCGGCGATACAGCCTTTCGTCATTCCCCCCTTCACCGCGGTGCGGCAGGTCAAGGCGGCGCTCGCCAACACCCGCGTCAAGGTCGGCGCCCAGAACATGCATTGGGCCGATGCCGGTGCCTGGACGGGCGAGATTTCGCCGGTGATGCTGAGGGATTGTGGGCTCGACCTGATCGAACTCGGCCATAGCGAGCGCCGTGAGCATTTTGGCGAGACGGACAAGATCGTGGGACTGAAAACCGCAGCGGCAGTCAAGCACGGCTTCGTACCCTTGATTTGTGTCGGCGAGACGCTGGCCGAGCGCGAGGGCGGCCGCGCCGACGAAATCCTGACCGCGCAGGTTTTGGGCGCGCTGCAGGGTCTCGCAAACAATGAGTTGTCGGCAGAGATACTCTTTGCCTATGAACCGGTGTGGGCGATCGGCGAGAAAGGCATTCCGGCCAGCGCCGGCTATGCCGACAAGCAGCAGGCGCTGATCAAGCAGGTCGCAGCAACCCGGTTGCCGACCGCCCCGCTTGTGCTCTACGGCGGCAGCGTCAATCCCGGCAACGCGGCCGAACTGATCGGCCAGCCGCATATCGATGGGCTGTTCATCGGCCGCTCGGCATGGCAAGCGGAAGGCTATATCGACATTCTCAAAAAGGCGTCGGCCGCCATCGCGCGCTGATCACGAAAACGAAGGAGTTAATTGCCATGAAGATCGCACTCGGAGCCGACAGCGCCGGCAAGCCGCTGCTCGATGTCATCGCCAAGCATCTCGCCACCAAGCCAGAACTGCAGGTCGTCGATCTCAGCCAGGCCGGATTCTACGCCGATATTGCCGCTGCGGTCGGCCACGAAATTGTCGACGGCAATTACGACCGCGCCATCCTGTTTTGCGGCACCGGCATCGGCGTCAGCATCTCGGCCAACAAGGTGCCCGGAATCCGTGCCGCGCTAACCCACGACACCTATTCGGCGGAACGCGCTGCGAAATCCAACAATGCCCAGATCATCACCATGGGTGCGCGCGTCATCGGCCCCGAACTGGCCAAATCGATCGCCGACGCCTGGCTGGCCTCGGAGTTCGATCCGAACGGTCCCTCTGCCGCCAATGTGCAGGCTGTCGACAAGCTCGACGCGAAGCGCTGAGGATCCGCTCCCGACCTAGCCGGTCAAGGCGATCCGCATCGCCTCGATCACAGTTACGGCGGACGCCGCGCCTGGATCCATATGGCCAAGCGAGCGTTCACCGAGGCGGGAGGCCCGGCCCTTGGTGGCGATCATCGTCTTGGTCGCCTCCGCGCCGGCCTTTGCCGCCTCGGCTGCGGCCGCAAGGCTTCCGGCCAGCCCCTTGCCGGCGGCCAGTGCCTCGCCCGCAGCCGTTGCGGCCGGCGCCCACGCATCGATCATCGTCTTTTCGCCAGGCTCGGCCTTGCCGCGATCCTGAATGCCTCTGGCCATCGCTTGGAACATAGCGACCGCGTCGGCGTCGTCGAGCGTCGCCTTGCCCTTGACGGCGGCCGCGCCGCGCATGAACGCGGTGGCATAGAGCGGACCCGAGGATGCGCCGACTGCGTTCAGGAACGACTTCGCCGCGGTGTTCAGCAAGATGGTCGGATCGGTGGCGCCGGTATCCAATGCCGCGACGGCATCGCGTGCCGCGGCAAATCCAAGCTCCATCGCAATGCCGTGGTCGGCATCGCCGATCACCCCGTCAAGCGCGCACAACCGGTCCCGGTCGGCCGACATGGCGTCGGCGATTGCCGCGAACATCGCGGCAAGCCGCGTGGTGTCGATTGTCGTCATCTCTTGCTCCTTGCCGTCCCCAGTTTACCCGGCGCGAAACATGGCGCAGTCGCAAGGGTGGTCGAGCATCGTCTGCAACTCGTCGTCGAGGTGGTGCAGCGTGATCGAAGCGCCGGCCATTTCGAGCGAGGTGCAGTAATTGCCGACCCAGCTTGCGTGAATGGATACACCGATATCGTCAAGCCTCTGCTTCACCCGCCGGTTCATGATGTAGAGTTCCATCAGCGGTGTCGAACCCAGCGAATTGACCAGCACGGCGACTTTCTCGCCGCGTGCCGGCGCCATCTCGGAGAGAATCCTGTCCAGCATTTCGTCGGTGATCTCGTCGGCTGTTTTGAGTTTTCCGCGTGCGATGCCGGGTTCGCCATGGATGCCCATGCCGATCTCCATCTCGTCGGGTCCGATCTCGAAATTCGGCCGGCGGGTTTGCGGCAACGAACAGGGCGCCAATGCGACGCCCATGGTAAAGGTGTGGTCGTTGGCTTTCCCGGCAATGCGTTCGCATTCATCGAAAGACAACATGCGGTCGCAGGCGGCGCCTGTCGCCTTGAAGATGAAGAAGTTCCCTGCGACACCGCGCCGCTTGTGCCTGTCGCCAACGGGCGCGGAAGCGACGTCGTCGGTGCTCAGCACCGTACGCACCTCGATGTCGTCCATCGCGGCCATCTCGGCCGCCATGTCGAAATTCATGACGTCGCCGGCATAGTTGCCGTACATGAACAGCACACCGGCGCCGCCGCTCGCCGCCTTGGCGCATTCGAGGATCGGGTCGGGCGGCGGAGAGGCGAAGACATTGCCGATCGCCGCCGCGTCGGCCAGCCCCTTGCCGACGAAGCCGAGAAAACTCGGCTCGTGGCCCGAGCCGCCACCAATGACGAGGCCTACCTTGCCTTGGCGCGGTCCATCGCGGGCGATGATCGAGCGCGGGCTTCCGTCAACGGCTTTGAGATGGCGGGGATGCGCAGCCAGGATGCCTTCCAGCATCTCGTCGACGGCGCGATTGCCGTCATTGATGATCTTCTTGGTTTGCACCAACGTCCTCCCGATTTGGTATTTTCATAGATGATACCGGGCGTTATCAGGCTGCCTTCGGGCGAGGGCAGGGGCGCGATGCCCGCCAAACTGCCTCGATCGGCTTCGTAGCTGTTACCAGCCGTTCTGGCAGAAGCTCAGCGGACCGAAGTGCGCGGACAATGGCGCTGTAGTGTACAAGATCGCACCACGGCTTAGAAAAGGCGGTGGCTCCCCGGGGCCGGATTCGAACCAGAGACCAACCGGTTAACAGCCGCTCTCGGGATAGCCCACCAGCGCCATATCCCGGTTGTTCCACTCCTGAAAAACCCCTTGTTTCATAACGATTTCAGCTTTCCTGTTGCACATTAGAGCACACAGGGCAACATAGGCAGCAGTTGCATCCTGTTGCCCCGACGTTGCCCCGGAGAGCCCTAATGCCCCGCGAGACCCTGACCGACAACCGCCTGAAGGCTTTGAAGCCGGCTGCTCCTGGCAAGCGATACGTGATCATGGATGCCCAAGTCCCGAGCATGGGCGTCCGCGTAACCGACAAGGAGCCGTCCAACGGTTCAAAGCTTAAGGCCGGACAAGTCAGCTTTGTCTACATCGCCCGTTTCGGTGTTGCAACTCAGCCAGCCCGCCGCGCGCTGGGAGAGTACGACGTCATGTCGCTTGAAGCGGCACGCACCAAGGCGAGGCAGTGGGCAGCGCTCATTGATCGCGGCATTGACCCGAAGGTCCAGGCTGACGAGGAGCGGCAGGCGGCGGCGAGGGCAGCGACAGAGAGCCGTGACCGGTCTTTCGAAACCATCCTTGAACGGTTCATCAAAGCCCGGCGCCGCGATGGCATCCGCTAGGCCGACGAGGACGAGCGCGACCTCAACCGGGAATGCCTGCCGAAGTGGAAGGGCAGGGACGTCGCCACCCTCACCAATGCCGACATCATGGAAGTGGTCGAACCGATCTATGCGCGCGGCGCGCAGCGGCAGGCGCTCAACATCGCCCAGAAGATCGGGACGTTCTTCGGCTGGTGTGTCGATGACGACCTGATCACCGCCTCACCCTTCCGGGCAAAGAAGGTGCGCACCACCATCGGCGAGAAGGGATCAAGGGACCGCGTCCTGACCGATGCTGAGATTGGGGCGCTCTGGACTGCCACGGCCGCTGGCGACGTCTACAGCGCCGTCTATCGGCTGCTGCTGCTGACCGGCCAGCGCCTCAACGATATCGCCCAGGCGTCATGGACCGAAGTCGACGTTGATCGCAAGACGCTGACTGTGCCGGCGGCGCGCTTCAAGTCCGGCCGCGATCACGTTGTGCCTCTCACTGACGAAGCGCTTGGCATCATCGCCAAGTTGCCGCGGTTAAAGAAATGCAACTGGCTTTGCTCGCTCGACGGCGCGGGACCGGTGACGATCGGCCATAAGGTCAAGCTGCGGATTGACGCCGCCATGCTCGCAGCGCTTCGGAAAGACGATCAAGAGGCCAAGCTGCCGGCGTGGGTCAATCATGACA
The DNA here is from genome assembly GCF_040321145.1 of Mesorhizobium sp. M0514. NCBI lineage: Bacteria > Pseudomonadati > Pseudomonadota > Alphaproteobacteria > Hyphomicrobiales > Phyllobacteriaceae > Mesorhizobium > Mesorhizobium sp. M0514. The sequence continues at coordinate 9,869 of NZ_JAMYQZ010000009.1, read as the reverse complement.
TCCGCCGGACGGTTCGCACCCGGCTGTCCGAGCTCGACGTGATGGACGAGGTTGCCGAGGCTGTCATCGGGCATGTGCCTACGGCGCTGGTCAGGACGTACAACCAGTCTGACCGCCTCAAGGTGAAGCGAGACGCCCTGACGCGCTGGGAGGGCGCCCTTCTGGCGCTGACGGGCCGCGAGACGGCCAGCAATGTCGTTGCTATGAAGGTGGGCAAATGACGATCAAGGGTGTGATTTCCGGCACGACCATTTCGCAGCGCCAGGTCGACAAGCTGTCAGAACTGCTTGCCTCAAGCGGTTTCATCCCTCCCGACGATGACTGGTTGCTGGTGCGTCTGCAGGACATTGTTTTCCGCTACGAGGAATTGGCGGAACGTCTCGACCCCAAACTTGTGGCCGAGCGCACTTCCCGATTCGCTGAATATCGCGAAGCGATTATCACGACGGACAGGCTCCTCGACGTGTGGGCGGACGGGATGACCTCCCCGGCTCAACCCTGAGATCGTGACCAATCAGGGAGTTTGGGACGAGACGCCCGTTCGGCATTTCAATTCAGACGAGGAACTGGCTTCGGCTCTGATGCCGCCGGAGTTTTCCCAAGCTGATATCGACGTCGCCAAGCGCGTCCATGCACATCTTGCCGAGCTTTTTGACAGTGTGCACCGCAGCTATCTTGAGGGCCGACGGGTGACCAACGAACATCGTGAGAGGATTGCGACGGTACAGGGTTTTGTGCGGCTATGGTGCCAAGCGATGAAAATTCCCCAATCGGACATCAGAATATCGGCCAGCACCGGCAGCCCCGCTATGAATTCATAGAGGCTGGCGTGTCGATGGTCCTTGGCACTCCGATGGAGCGAGAGACTATCGAGAAGCAGGTGATCGCATATCGGAAAAAGATCAAAGAGAGTCAGCACTGACGTTTGCCACCGTCGGCCAGGCCTAATACGACGCGTCAATTTAAACGCCAAGAAACACTACATTTAGGTGTATCCGTCCGGAAGAAAATGCATATCTTAGGAGGCCTTCGTAAGCAACGTAAGGCACTCCAATGCAAACTCTTATCGCCTTCAGTGAACTCCCCTCCAAGGGGATCGTGTACTCTCGAAATTACATCGACCGCATGATCAAGGAGCACCGGTTTCCTAAGCCGGTGTTCCTTTCGCCCCGTCGGCGCGCCTTTGTCGAGGCTGAGTTAGATGCTTGGGTGAAGGCCCGCGTCGACCAGCGAGACGCGGTGACCTAATGACCACTGATCACGAACATAGCGCTGCTATCGATGAGGCTGCAGCCTGGCTGCGATCTGACAGCCGGGAGCGCATCAGCCGGCCAATTATCCCCCATCTGAAGCAGGCGTTCGGCCTGACCGCTGCTGAAGCGATCGAAGCGATCAGGGAAGCGAACCTGCGGCGGGCCCGCGCCACATGAGCGAAATTACGCCTAGCCGTAAAACTGGCCGACCGAAGGGCTACATCGCCAACTACCAGCCGCAGACCAAGACGCTGGCGCTGCTCGATGCGGTCGACATGGTTCTCACCGAATACCGGGAACACTGGCCGCTCACGATCCGCCATGTCTTTTATCGGCTGGTCGGCGCCTACGGTTATCCGAAGGATGAGTCGTTTTACTCGAAGCTGATCGACCATATCGGCAACGCGCGCCGCGGCCGGGTGATCCCGTTCAATGCGATCCGCGACGATGGCGTGGTCACGCACCGCATGGACCATTTTGACGACCAGAACCATTTCCTGCGCCATGTGCGGGTGCTTGGCGAAAACTACCATCGGAACATGCTCGCCAATCAAAACCTGCACGTCGAGGTCTGGTGCGAGGCCGCCGGCATGCTGTCGCAACTCTTCAAGGTCAGCCGAGAATTCTCGGTGCAAGCCTATTCCTCAGGCGGCTTCGACAGTCTCACCGCGAAGAAGGATCTGGCCGATCGAATATGCGAGATCGCAAAGCCGACGGTGATCCTGCACCTGGGCGACTATGACCCGAGCGGCAAATCTGTGACAGTCGACCTCAAGCGCATCGCCCTGACTGCTGACCAAATGTTTCGCTATTCGCTGCCTACCGCCGCCCAAGAAGACCGACAGCCGCACCGCGCGATGGGAGGGTGAGACATGCCAACTCGAGGCGCTGTCGCCCGACAACATCGCTCATATCTTGCGGTCACATATCATCGACCTGTTCGACGTTCACCAGTTCCATGAAGACCGCGATATACAGGCACGCGAGCGGCTGTTGATCACTGCAGCCTTGCCGGCCCCGAGGGGGGATGCGTGACCGTCCAGCCCAGCCCATTCATCCCCGGCGCCGACGCCAGCAATCCGCGGTGGACCGGCTAGCGGAAGAAGATCCAGCGCAGCGCTGCCATCCACATGAGGTGGGGATCCACGTTCAAGGAATGCGAGGAGGCTTTCGCCGACTGGCACCACTGCGCCCTGCAAATCGTTCACGCCGAGAACATCAGCTTTCGGTTGCTGGCCTTCGTCCGACAGCACCTCAACATGAAGGCCGGGACCATCAGCGGCACGAATTTCGAATTTGCCAAGATGGGAGGAGGCTGCTCAATCAAAACGACATCCCGCGAGATAGGCCTGTACGAGCGGCTCGGCCTGTTCATCGTGAGCCGGTGGCGGCACAAAATCCCGGGTGGTGGCATCAACGAAGTGCGGACGCTTCGGTTGGCGCTGCCGACGCCCTTCAATCAAAATTTTACAGCGAGAGGTGAGGAGCCATGAGGACCACAGTGGTCCCGCATGCCGGCGCTGGTCTCCTGGACCACAGTGGTCCCGCATGGACCTTTCCCGCACCCCTCCGCAGGCGAGACCACAGTGGTCCCGCTAATACAGCCATCTTGCTCGGGTGACGCATGACACAACTCGACCTTTTCAAGCAGCCAGCAAGGAAGACCGGCCAGATAGTGGCATTCCCCGCCGATCGCCGCGCCGTCCTTATCCGCGCCACCGCCCACGAACTCTGCACCCTCCACTATATCGCCGGCCGCAAGTTCTGGAGCGAGCACGTCAAAGGCCTGCGAGCCCAGCTTCGCGCTGTCGGTATTCCCTGCCGCCAAGTCGATATGGAAATCCGTCGATACTCGGCAGCCGTTGCCAGCACTATCGACCATTCCATGCCCAATCATGGAGCGCCGCCGCCAACGGCAGCATAACCGTCCGCGAAGCGGAACGAGTGGGGGTGTGGGGCCTCAGGCCCCGCGTCTTCCTGTCAGCGCTAAACGCCGCGCGCGCGAGGCTCCTCATTGCCCCTGTTTGCATTGAAACTGAGTTCTGAGAAAACCGCCCAATGCTCCTGCTCGGAACGCGACTTTTTCTCACCCGCTGCTAAGCGTCAAAAAAGAGCGCACACTAGCGCCCATCCGGCTTCAAACCGGTTGTTCGCACGCGTGAAACCCTTGCAAACCAGCCATTCTTGCCGCATCGTCTGCGTCGATAATTCATCTGGGGCAAGGCAAAGGCAACGAAAGTGCCCCGCTCAAGCGCCTGACATCGCCCGCAAGTATGGCGGCCTTGCTCAAGGCATGCTGGACCGCCGCGCGCGCGAGTGGCGCCGCCGGCAGGAGCTTGTCGACATGTTCGCCCAGGCGCTCGGCGGTGCTGACACACTGACCCCAGTGAAGGGCAAAATTCGGAGCGTCGACGCGATTTCGAAGGCGATCCGGGAGAACCCGGAACGTGCCATCCGGTTTGCAAGGCTGCCGGGGAAAACCTCGACGCCTGGTTCCCGATGAGCCCGAAATAGACGCTAGAAGACGCTCTGCGGACGCACGGCCTGATCAACTAGTCCAGGCCGACCCTGCGCCGGATGCGTGTTGCCAGCAGGCTAACCAGTTCCCGCGTGGGGATGGTGTCTCTGGCGGCCGGCACCTTGACGATTTCCCGCTCGATCTTCACCGGCTGGATTTCGCGATAATCCGGCCCGACTTCGGCATCGAATTCCGCGTGATGCCGCAGAGCGAGCTTGATGCGGACGGCGTTTAGGGCGTCGTTGGAAAGCGCCGCATGGGTGTCGCTGCGGCGCAGCTGCACCACGAACTCCGAACCGATATTCTCTTCGATGAAGGCGATCTTAAAGTTGACAAGCTTGAGCGCGTTCAACTCGAAAATCGCCAGCTCGAACATCGCCGGCGTGAAGAACCATGCGTGGTTGTCGACATAGGGCCTGCTGTCGGACATGTCGCCTTTAAGGTCGCCCTGATATTCCTTCCATGCCGCTTCAAGGCTGTGGGCGTAGCCGAGCGGCGAGTGATCGCCTTTGATCCACGCCGACTTTCCGCCGCGTGTCGCCGCCGAGCATCGCCCCTCAAACAGCGCTTCCGGTGAATGCCTGATGCGGCCTTCCCGGTAGGCGGTGAGAATTTCGCGCAGGCTGGTGGGAGACTTGAGCAGGTCGAAGCATTTTCGCATATCGGGAACGGCCAGCGAAATGATGCCGTCCGGCTTCAACAGGCGGGAGCATTGCTGCAGGAAGCGAATAAGGTCCGGCGTATGTTCGATCACGTGGCTGGCGATGAGGCAATCAAAACCATCCGGCCGGACGGCCAGGGCGGCTTCGTCCAAGGGCTGGCCGGTCCAGACGATGTCGACATTTTCAATCTCGTCAACCTTGTTGCGGATGACTTCGGCCGTGTGACCACGGGCCATCTCGCGCAAAGCATCGCCGTCCTGGAAGTCCACTATTGTCGTATCCCAGCCGTCCGCCCTCGGAGCGATCGGGCTGAAGAACGGCCCGATTTCAATTATCGACATGCTGGTTTTGTCGATATTTCTCCGCAACTGTTCGAGACGGTCCAAAGTTGTTTCCTCCGCAAAGTAATACCCCGCCCGGCCGTCTGATATTTGCTCGCGCGCGCTTCGTCCAGCCCGCCAGTTGGCGGAAAGGAACTCGCATGGCTGTTTCTCGCGAGAAGCAAAGCCTTGACCTCGTGCTGGTGCACGAACGCGGCTACTCCAACCATCCTGCCGACGGCCCGACCATGAAGGGCGTGACCCAGCGTGTTTATGACGGCTACCGCAAGCGCAAGGGCCTTGCGCTTGCGGTATAGCAAGACGCCGGCAGCGGTTGGCGCAGCCGGGTGATGTCGTCGAACCGAAAGTCAAACGGCAGTTCCGCTCCACTCTCCAATCGGAGAAATTGGCTACAGTGCCGTCCTCTTTGATTGCGTGGCCTTCCACGCTGCCGTTGAAAGACAGTTAAAAGAAGGGCATGAGGAGCGCTGCCAAAGCTAGTTAGATTGGATGAGTCCTATGGCGCAGAGCATTCTCGATAAGACATTGGCAGGGGCCCAGAAGGATCAGGAGACGGTTCGATCCGGCGAGCCGATCGGCAAGGTCCCCGACGGCGTGACGTTTCACGACATGACCGCTCACCTCGACGACAGGGGAAGCGTCACCGAGGTCTACGACCCTCGCTGGAATTGGCATCCCGATCCGCTTGTTTTTTGCTACATGTTTACCATACGACCGAGAACGGTGAAGGGTTGGGCGCTGCATAAGCTTCACGAGGATCGATACTTCGTTGTCGATGGCGAGATGGAGGTCGTCCTGTATGACCCAAGGCCCGAGTCGAGCACCTGCGGACAGGTATTTCGGATTGTTCTGTCTTCAGCCCGGCCACGCCTGATGAACATCCCCAGATTCGTCTGGCACGCGGACCACAACATCGGCGCGAGGGACGTTAGAGCAATCAATTTTCCTACAATGCAATATGACCACGCCAATCCCGACAAATACCGGCTGCCGCTGGATACCGATTTGATCCCGGTCGACTTTGGCGGCCTCAAGGGATGGTAGACGACGCTCCGCCGCTCTTCAGCGTTCTGATGCCGACCCATAATCGTCCCGACTCTCTTGCCTATGCGATCCAGTCGGTGCTGGCGCAGACGGAGCAATCGTTCGAGCTTCTGGTCGTTGGCGACGGTGCAGCACCGGAGACCGAAGCGGTCGTGAAAAGCTTTTCCGACCCGCGCATTCGTTGGTTTGATTTCCCCAAGGCGCCTCACTTTGGCTATGCCAATCGAAATCTGGCGCTTCGATCGTCACGCGGGGAATTGATAGCCTTCGCCGCCGACGATGACCTGATGATGCCGGATCATCTTGCACTCATGCGCGGCCAGTTCGTCGATCCGTCGGTGGCACTTGTCTACGGCCAGGTCCTCTGGGTCTCGACCGACGGCATTTGCGGTCCTGATCTTACCAACCTGTTTTTTCCCGAAGAGCGGCGCCAATTCATGGCGAGAGGGAACACGATAGCGGCCTCAGGCGTCGTATATCGCGCCAGCGCTCTTGCAGAGCGGACGGTGTGGCCAGAAGATGTGAACGGAGCGGGAGACTGGGAGATCTGGCGTCGGATCGTGCTCACAAAGGGCTTCGCCGCCGTGCGCTACCTTCGCCTTCCTACGTGCCTGCATTTCTCCGCTAAGTGGAAAAACCTCAGAGACTCCGGATTCGCGAGGCTGACGGGCTTCATCAAAGCGTGTGAGACGTCGATCTGGTTTCCGGCGCCGCTACGGGTCGCCATTCCGACAGGACACCTGGAACAAAAGGTCTTCTGGGACATCATGTGTGTCGATCCCGATGGCTGGACCGCGCTCATTCGGGAAGCCGCAGCCGACGCCGTGAACCGACTTGCGCTCGACCGTCTCGAAAACCTGGCTACACCCGACTCGCCGCCCACACCACCTCCTCCCCCCGCTGCCCCAGATGACGGCCGAGCCGAGGCGCTTGCGGTAGAAGTACAGGCTCTCGCGATTGAAAGGGACGCTATGAAGATGGAGATGGAGGCGCTCAAGCGCTCGAAGAGTTGGCGTTGGACTGCCCCTTTAAGGCAATTGCGAAGGCATATCGGCCGATAGGAGCCGGCGCCAAAGGGCATGAAGCGGCCGGATAATCCTATTCGTCCCCGTCGCCGAGGTACGCCTTCACACGTCCGAAATCGCGGTACATTCCGCCGTCCGGGTGTTTCTTCTCATGCCAGGTGATCGCCCAATAGCCGGTGTCCTGAAGACCCTCCATGACCATCACCCGATCGCGGTCGGTCGGGAAATGCTCCTTGAGAAGATCGTTGACGGCATTCAAGCCGCCGTCTCGGTAGGCTTGCAGATATACATCATCGACCATGGGATAATTCCCCTTTTCGCGGACTGTTGCTACCGACAGGGATGTTGCAGCCGGTGCTCTAGCAAGAGGGTTAAGACCTCTTCGGTTTTGTCCCGCCGGTGCTTCTCTGCCAAAGCGACTCTATCATTGCTAGGCCCCAGCGGCATCGATATCAGGAGGTCGGTGAGTTGCGGGTTGCACTCGAAGAGGATTGCCCTGGCCAGTAGGTCGGCCGGCTCGCAGAGGCCTTTGAACCGGTCGATCCCGGCGCCAGGGCGGGCTTCGAACGCCTCCCGCTTAGTAGTTTCGGCGCCCGCGGTGCAGGTCGTCGCACCCATCACCAACGACAAAGCATCGCTTTCATGGCTGAAGCATCGCGCGCAAGCTGCGCCCCCGCAAGGGCGTGCTTGAATTTTTAAGGATGTCGGCGCATCATCATCGGCGGAGCGTGAGAACTCCCGCGGATGGCCCTGCCGGGCTATTTGCACCCAGAGCGTTGGCGGGGCGATCCCTGCAAGGATTGATATTGCCAACGGGTAGAACGAGCCGACTTAGCCGTCGGAGCGAACGGCAGCACTATGCGGGGAGAGCGGCGGCTATACAAGACCCGAAAGGGAAAGGCCGTTCGCGCATGGTCTCTGGCCATGTTCTCACCCTCCCGGCGCCAGTGCTGTCCATTGGCAACCGGCCGTGAGAAGCCGAAACCAGAGAGCCTACATCATGACCATCCATCAACCTGAAATGCGCCGTGGCAATCGCCACCTCGATCGAGCGGCTGATTGACCTGCTCGACGCCATGAGCCCGGATCCTGACCTCGAGGAAAGCCTCGGATGGGGATATGGCAGCCAACTGGAGTTGCACGCCCAGGACGGCGAGCGCGAGGAGGAGAACGAGCACGGCGGCGACATCAACGACGAGCCGCACGACGATAACGAGTATGAGCAAGACGCCGTAGACTGTGACTGGCCCGGCTTCATATGGGGCGGCGGGGAAGGCGGCGGCCGAGCGCACGAAGGTGCTTGAACCGTAACAATGTTACATTTGGCCCGCTGCCTCACGGTGGCGGGCCTTTTAGGCGCGCCGGCTTACTGCGACTGTCTTGACCGGTCCCCACATTCCGCCTGTAAAACTTTCAGAATCGGCGATCTGCAACATGTTCGGCCGGTCTCTTCTATATTTTTCTCCGAACCAACCTTCATACTCGATCTGGATTGGGAACTCGGCCTGGGCAATCCAAAAGCTCTGACGCGGATCTCTATGGGTTAGACCAAAGGAACATGAGGTCCTAGCACCGTTCTGGAGGAGACGGATCACGCTGGAAGGCTCGAAACAAGCCAACCATCGACCCTTGTTCTCGTCATTGGCGCCGGCGCCGAACGCCGCCCGCAGCGCTGCCTGATCGGTAACAAGGAGCCTTATGTTCTTTGCAGGGATCGATCCGGAGTTAAGGATGACCAGGTCATACGCGATCCCTTCAGTGCCGCCGTGGTGCGTCTCAACCATTGCCGTTACAATCGGCCGAAACTGACGGTACCAAAAGAAGATGGAAAAACCTAAGGCCACCACCGAGACAACCAGTGCAACGGCTGGACTGCAAGATTGAGCAAGTCTGCGTATACGCCCATTATTGCCCCTTTTCCGTAACCTCAACAGTAGCAAGAACCAATTCACCCGCATCGCCGCTGCCTTTCCCTGGCGGGCGGGTGTATCATTTCGTACCCGAAACGCTTGCGCCTATTTCTTTTTCCCGCCACTGCTGGTGGTGGGCGTCACCTTCGGCCCGCCGCCGCCAGAAACCGGCTTATACCCGCCCTGCACATTGCTTTTGGTCGGGGAGTAGCCCTTCTTGACGGCAGCCTGTTGTACCGTCTTGGTCGTCCCTTTCTTGTCAGTCATTTCCTTCCTCCGTTCGATCAATGTCTAAGAACTCAAGGGTGCTCACCTCTGATGCCTGGACCCAAAGGCCATTTGGCATTGGCACCCAGCTGCCGCCTCTGCCCCGACTGAAAATTTGCTCGACGTAAATGTCGCGGTCGTTGTCGGAGGAAGCGAACGACCGGCGCCCGTAATATCCATGGAAGACAGTGCCGTCTTTCAACGTGATGATGAGCCAATGCTCGGTCCGCTGGGCAAACTTCCAGTCCCATGCGGTCGGCATGCTGTGGACGACCTCAAGGTTCAGTTTCTCACAAATTTTTCCATACCATCCCTTTTGGTGCCCTAGTCCGAGTAGAAGGCCGATGGCCATGGGCACGATGATGATCAGGCCGGCCCATCCAATCCAGACCCACCACGGCGCTGAGTCCTTATGAATGCCTAGGGCGAACAGCGGCAGGACCGCCGCATAATAAATGACGGTCACTACCAAGTAGGAGAGCAGGGCTTCGGTATGAGAGGGGGTGCGTCCAGTGAGGAATTGTGCACGCACGTAGAGAATGAGCAAACCCGGGACGAGCAGGGCGAGGCCATTGGCGACCTTAGACAGGTCTTCCACCTCGAACCCCATTGTCGCGAATCACTCCTGTTTGTCGGGCGGCGGACTTTCGCGCGCGAAATTGCAGGAGTTCAATGAGCCTTCGTGATTAATCACAGGGAAGATTGTTGCCCCAATTGTTGCCCTGGATCTTGGGTTGCCAAATCGGCCGAGCCGCTAACTTTCAGTAAGTGTTTGGTGCCCTTCCCGAGAGATGGGTGACAGTTCATTCCGGAGACATGGGTTACACTTTCGGCCCTTTGCAAGGAGAG